>JAKAHQ010000114.1:3774-6061 GCA_021814855.1 Bacteroidota bacterium
ACCTATAATATTTTATGGGACGGAAATAATAATTACGGCCAGCGAGTTTCAAGCGGAATATATTTCTACAGAATCGTTACCGGAAGCTTCGTTCAAACCAAGAAAATGATTCTGATGAAATGATTTGAGATAGTTATTTAATTGAATAAGAAGGCGGCTTTTGCCGCCTTTTTTGTTTTTATACAAATTCGGCGCAAAAATTGCCTTTTTCTTTTTAAAGTAAGCATGTTCTTATTTAAAACTATCGAGTTTCTTTTTTAAATCGAGGTGTTTTAAATGGTAAGAGTCCTACTTTAATTTATAGTAGCGCAGTTTCTATTTTGTATTGACACATTTCTATTAGTAATAGGGCAGTTTTAAATAGTAATCGGCTTGGTATAATTAGAAACAAGGGTGTTTCTATTAGTCATAGGTCGGTTTTAAATTGTTGCCGGCTTGTTCTTATTTACTTTTACCTTGTTTTTATTTGTTTGTACTAACTTTCCAATTGAAACTGATAGATTTCAATTTGTACCGGGCTTGTTTTTTTAGGAAAGTAAGGTTATTTAAATTTATTACGTTACTAATTCCACGGTGAATAACGGCGATCCAATGGCATTTAGCTATTTGTTTTTGTCATTGCTATCCATTTTAAATTTTGCCAGCCGTCTATCCAGCGATTGCCATGTAATATTTAGAAGTTTAGCTGCCTGAGCTTTATTGTAATTCGATTTGCCCAGTGCCTTCATTATTAAATTTCTTTCGTTCAGTTCAAGATCGAAAATGAATTCGGCAGTTGTGTTATTATTTTGCGCTTTTATATTGTTAAGATTAAATAGTTTTTGGGTTATAGTGTCGCCCGAACATAAGATAACTGCTCGTTCGGTAATATTTCGAAGCTCGCGTATATTGCCGGGAAATAAATAATTTATAAGCATATCGAATACGGGCTGCTCTACATGTCTGATTAATTTATTCATCTTCTCCGAAAAATATTTTACGTAATGTTCCACAAGTAGAGGTATATCCTCCTTTCTTTCCCTCAGTGGCGGAAGATGGATAATGAATACGGCGAGCCGGTAGTAGAGATCTGTACGGAACTTACCCTGCTTAATTATTTCTTCAAAGTCCTGGTTCGAAGCTGAGATCACGCGCACGTTTAAATCCAGTTCGGAGTCTGAACCGATGCGTCTAACTTTTCTTTCCTCAATTACCCTAAGAAGTTTAGCCTGCATGGCGCAATTCATCTCGCTTATTTCATCAAGGAAAATTGTTCCGTTGTTTGCTTGTTCGAACCATCCCGCTTTGGATTCGTACGCGCCGGTAAACGATCCTTTTTTAAAGCCGAAAAGTTCGCTCTCAAAAAGAGATTCCGGAACGGCGGATGAATTTACCGCAAGAAAAGGATTCTGCGAACGGTTACTTAATAGATGAATTGAACGCGCAACAAGTTCTTTACCAGTTCCGCTTTCCCCCGTAATCAGCACTGAAGTGTCGGAACTCTTTGCTACCATATCTATATCGGAAATAATTTTTTTTGCCGCAGGTGAAACCCCGATGAAATTAATGGCGGTATCTTTCTTTAATTCCGAGTTAATTAATTCAATAGTTTCGTTGGCGTGACGGATATAGTTCGACATCTCGATGTAACGTTTTGTTCGGAGGATTGCGCCGCCGAGATCAGAAAGAGTAAACGGTTTGTTTAAAAAGTCGATTGCACCCAGGCGCAAAGCCTGAACCGCCTTGTCTACGTTGGCGTAGCCGGTAATCACAATCACTTCGATATCGGCGTTCTTTTCCTTAATTTCTCTTAAGTAGGTAAGTCCGTCTTTTTCCGGCAGATTAATATCTGCAATCATCAAATCAATTTCGTTTCGATCGAGAATTTCCTGCGCGGCGGAAGGCCGGTCCGCACCAAAACATTTGTATTCCAGGTTACCGAGAAATTCGATAATCTCATTTCTTATTTTTGTTTCGTCGTCCAATATCAACACGCTTAATTGCCGCATAGTATATTCCTTAATCTGTAGATGGAATTTTTATAAAGAATCTTGTGAATTCATTCTCGACGGAATCGAAAGAAATCTCGCCGTTATGTTCCTTAATAATACCGTAAACAATCGATAAGCCGAGGCCGGTACCGTTTTCCGGTTCCTTGGTAGTAAAAAAGGGTTCAAATATATTTGCTCTAACCTTAGCAGGTATTCCTATTCCGTTGTCTTCAATCATCAAAACAGAGCTGCCGTTTTCGTTGTATGTTTTAATTAATATTTTTTTCTGGTAGCTGAAATCTCTTGCCGAGTTTTCT
>JAKAHQ010000115.1 GCA_021814855.1 Bacteroidota bacterium
GACGGTTCCAAATATTTTGGTCCTTACACGGATGTAAAGAATATGAAAATCTCGCTGCGAATGATAAATAAGATTTTCAAGATTCGAAGCTGCAAACTGGAGATAACCGAAGAAGCAATTCAGAAGCAAAAATTCAAAGTCTGCCTCGACTATCATATAAAAAAATGCGAAGGCCCATGCGAAGGATTGGTTTCTCAGATGTATTATAACGGAATGGTAAACCAGGTAATTAAAGTCTTGCGCGGAAAAACCGATGAACTGATAGAAGAATTAAAAACGCAGATGCAAACCTCTTCGGCTAACCTGGAATTTGAGAAAGCCGCCGAAATCCGAGATAGGATTGATCAGCTTCAGGTATATTCATCAAGACAAAAAGTTGTATCCACCGATCTTGAAGACCGAGATATTATCAGCGCTGCATTCGAAGGCAAGGATGTTGCCGCGACGATATTAAACATTCGCTCCGGTAAACTTGTAGGCAAGCGTCAGTTAAATCTAAGCGCCGAAGAGAATGAGGATATGGCACAAATATATTCTTCCATAATAAAATTTTACTACGGCGAGTTTATAGAAGTACCACAGGAAATTGTATTGGAAGTTCTGCCGGATGATTCCGAGTCGCTGCTTGAGTGGTTGAATTCGCGTGCGATAAAAAAATGCAGATTCATTATACCGCAGCGGCAAAGCGATGCAAAATCTTTATTATTGATGTGCAAACAAAACGCTCAGTTGCAGCTAAAAGAAATTCAGCTTCAGAAAATGAAGAAGGAAGGGAATATACCCTATGCTCTTTCGGCGCTTCAACGGGATTTGCATTTGAAAAAACTTCCTAGAATCATCGAATGCTTCGACAACAGCAACCTTCAAGGCAGCGACGCAGTTGCAAGTATGGTAGTTTTTGTCGACGGCAAACCAAAGAAAAGTTTGTACAGAAAATTTATTATCAAAACTGTTGAGGGACCGGACGACTTTGCGAGTATGAGAGAAATAATCGATCGCCGGTACAGCCGTGTGCTCGAAGAAAATCAAGTCTTCCCCGACCTTATAATGGTGGATGGAGGCAAGGGCCAGTTATCGAGCGCGATTGAATCGCTTGAATCGCTCGGCGTAAAAAATTATGAAATAATCGGCTTGGCAAAAAGGTTGGAAGAAGTTTTTCTGCCGTGGAACCCCGAACCGCAATCAATTCCTAAGACTTCATCAAGCTTAAAATTGCTTCAGCACGTTCGAGATGAAGCTCATCGTTTCGCAATCACTTTTCATAGGGAAAGACGCAGCAAAAGAACCATCACCAGCGAACTCCTCGAAATAAAAGGTATCGGAGAAAAAGTAGCTCAAAAATTATTGTCCCAATTAAGTTTGGATGAAATTAAAACTGCGGAAGAGGCAAGATTGTCGGAAATTATCGGCGCAGCTAAAGCCCAATTAATTTTCCGCCATTATCATCAACCTTTGAATTAAAGAGCACATCAAATTTATGCTGAATCACTTCAACAAAATCATTTTTTTGCTCGAAACAGTTTGGCCGGCAGAAAGCACATACAAATAAACGCCACTGCTTAACTTCGAACCGTCAAAATTGATTTTATAATTCCCCGGTTCTTTATTCTCATTCACCAGGGTCGATACTTCTCTGCCAAGTAAATCATAAACAACAATTTTTACACTTGCTTTTTTCGCGATTGTATATTTTATAGAAGTCGCCGGATTAAAAGGATTCGGATAGTTTTGCTCGAGTTCGAAAGAAGAGGGCTTATTGTTTACCGACTGCGTGACTTCTGTTGTCGGATCAAATTCAAAAGCGCCAAGGTCAGGTGCCGATCCGATGAAAGGTAAACCAATATCCGTACCGGCATTGATTAAATCGCTTCCGGGCGCTAAGTGCAAAAATTTTGTACCAGGTAAACTGCCGTCTACTTTGCGCGCACCGCGTATTCCGGTAGTGTCAATGGAAATGAAATCGTCATTAGTAACGTTGAACGGAGTTTGCCAGCCATTTGTTTTCTGAACAGCAAAGTCTCCCAATATTCCGTAAGCGCCCAAAGCCAAACAATTAACTACAGTTAGTTTTGCGGAATCGGCGAGAGCCAAATAGATTGAGTAATTCGTTCCGTTTCTATATGCCGAGCAATTATAAAGAGTCATAGAACCTTTATTATTGTTTTGGTCGAAACCTTTTACCCTATTGTCGAACGCCACACAATCTTTAAGGATGAAATTATGCCGCAACAATTTTGTATCACTGCCGCCCATTTTAAAGCCGTTTCCATTACCGGTGCTGGCCTTGCCGCTTTTAAGATAGCCGTTATCGAAGCACCAGCAATTTTCTAATGTAGTGGTTACGTTATCGGACGGTCTAAGATAACCATCCCATCCGTCATCGGAATTTTGCCATGAACGGCAGCCGTAAAAATAATTGCCGCTGCCTACATCAAGTTTAGGCGAAAAGCCATCGGCGTTGCCATTACCTGGATCAGCATTGTAATACGAATCACAATTGATAATTCTATTGTTTGAAGCGCCGCCTCCTAGCTGCAATCCTGTATCCCTGTTTTCATAGAAGGAACAAAATTCAATTATATTATTGGATGAACTTATCATCATACCGTTATCGCCCGCTCCTTTTATGTCCAGTCCTTTTATGTACCAGTAATTTTTCTTTAGATAAATACCGCGGTTGCTGCTACTCACTGCCATAGATGAAAAATCCAGTACGGGTCTCTCGCCAGGGTAAGCAAACAGGTAATACATCTTTTCGCTGGTTCCGGCTTTGGAGATGCTAATTGTAGAACTCAGACCGTATATACCGCCTCTAACAAATATCGTATCTCCTGCTTGCAACAAATTAACGGCAGCGGAAATCGAACCCATCGGAGAATCAATCGTTCCCTTGCTTGCGTCGGATCCGTTAACAGCTACAAAAATATTTTGCGCGGTAATGATTGAGTACGTCCAAAATAAGATTATTGTGACAAGAGAGAAAATTTTTAGAATCATCATTTAGTCCGGGATTAGTTTCGATGAAAAATCAATTCTAAGAAAAGTTATCTTGGAAGAGATAATCATAAATGGCAGTTTAACCTTTTGCGAATTTTATCGCGTCCCTTTAAGCATAACTTTATCGTTAACTTATTGATATTCTGCAAATTTCGCAAGCATTCTGGATGGCAAAAAATAATTTATACAACTTGATCGAAAGGAATAAAAAATGCCAAGCCTACAATCACCCAAGTTAATTACTGACCGTTGCTTCCTTCCGGACCTGGCGGGGTTGGGTAATAACTTGCCGATTAAGACTTGGCAAAAATTGGGCTGTAATATAGAAAATATTTTTTAGAGTTGAACAACTTTTTGAAACTTTAATTGGCTACTCAAAACCCATGTGGAAAGACGCAGTTTATTTACTCAGCTAAAAATTGTTGAGCAGTAATTTGACCTTTTCAAAAACTTTTGAACTATCGATTCCTCCCTCTCCTGAAAAAGTACATTTTTTAGGATCGCCAGGGCAGACGGTTTGACAATAATCTTCGGAAGGTAAAATAATTTTGCTTTTATTCCCCAACGGGCCCCAGAGTTTTGGAGAACAAGCTGTAAGCGGACAAAACATTGATAGAGTTTTAACCTTCAAGGCAGCCGCTGCATGCATTGGTCCGGTGCTGGCTGAGATCAACAAATCCAGAGCGGCAAAATTAATTAAGGATTCTCTCAACGTCTTTCCGATGTTTGGATAGAAAACGTTTTCCAATCCTTCCAACTCTTGTGGAATTTTATTATCTGTGACAGCAACTGAAATATTTTTTAAAGAGCTTAGTTTTTCGAGCAAGTCGCGGTATTCGCCCGGCTGCCAATTCGGCGACGAGTTGCCGCTGGTTGCATGGATTCCAATTAGGAATTTATTCCCCTCCATAAGTTCGTCCCGTGCGTGTTGTACATTTTGTTTTTCCTCATCGCTCAAAAATATTTCGGTTGATAAATCATTTGAGTCGACGCCGATCTTTCGAGCAAGGTCCATGCAATAATCGGCTTCATGCCTTAACGGTTTATATTTTTTACGATCGACATATCTTGTGAATGTTATGAATTGATAAAACTTATGTCCAACTCCAACCCGGTATGGAATTCCGGCGATGAACAAAAGATAGTTTAAGCGCTCGGTTGGAAGCAGAGTTAAAGAATGTGTGAACTTATACTTTCTTACTTCGGTAGCTTTTTTGAAAAACGATTTCATTGTGCCGTCGTAGTAATCATCTACGAGCAGAATTTGGTCTACGTGCGGATTATTAACATAAATATCCTGTGTATATTTTCTTACCAGTACGGCCACAAAGCTATCAGGATATTTTTTTTTGATTTCCCGCGGTAAGGGAGTTGATAGGACAACATCGCCAATACGGTCGGGCCGGACAATCAATATTCTTTTTTGCTTTGGCATTTATCCTAAATCCAACAAACGGTTGCGGACTCGTTTATATTCTTCCTGCCAGTTCAATTCTTTGGAGGCAGAGAATGAATTGTTTTTATAAAATTCCAGCAGTTCTTTGTTGTTCATCCATTTACCCAGTACCGAGGCAATATTTTCACAGCAAGAAATATCAATGCTTTCTCCTACATTGTAGGCCTCGACAATCTTTTTCATTTGCGGCAAATCACTTGAAAGCACCGGTAGTCCAGCCATAATGTACTCAAACAATTTATTCGGGAGCGCGTGGTAGTAGCTGATGCTTATATTCTCGATGAGACACAAACCAATATCTGCGCCGGCGGTGTAGTTTATTAATTCCTTTTGATTGATCGAACCTGTAAAAAATACTTTTGACGAGATTCCCAATTCTTCAGATAGACTCTTAAAATTATTTCTTTGCTCACCGTCACCCACAATTATTAACACTGCGTCAGTCAATTTTTTCAACGCCCTCATTATCTGCGGCATTCCCCTGCCATTTAAGAGTACTCCTTGATATAACAAGATTATTTTATCTTTACCGATATTAAACATATCTTTGAAATTAATCTTGTTAACAGGAACCTGATAAAGAGGAATATTTCTTATAACAACTGTATTCCTAATTCCGTAAAATTTTTCAATGAATTCTGAGTCCATCTCGCCTGTGGTTAAGACCAGATCAACCTTTTTAATGAAAAAACTTTCAATTGATTTAATGAGCCATTGAATGAACGGCTTGTTCCTCAATCCGCCGAGAAAGGCGTACAATTCGCGGCTATTGTAAATTACCTTCGCGCCTTTCAAATTGGCAATAGTAGTTACAAACGGAAGTGTGTAAAGATCCTCAGCGAAATAGATATCCGCCTTTGTTACAATTAATTCACGGATTAATACCAAGGCGAAGTGCAGATAGAATAAAACGCTGAGGGAAGATTTTTTCAACTTGAAAATTTTGTATGTCTCATCGGAAAAACTTTGCGCAGATATAAACCATTCGAAAGCTATGACGGAGACTTTGCAGTCATCTTCTTTTAACGAGTTAGTTAGATTTACAATTCTGGAATCGTGAAGGGCGTTGCCAAGAAAAGCAATGCAGACTTTTTTTTGCCGTTCCATCGCTTTCCCGTTCGTTACAATTTAATTTGAAAAGTATTTCTCATGATTGTTTTAGCGTCAAACTGCTCCTTAAACTCAATAAGACTCATACTCGGCGTCATCGGGTTTTCGGCCTTGGTATCTTGCGAAACTCCTATATCGACATAAGAATATCCCAAATCCGTAAAATGATTTACAAGATCATACATTACCCGGTGCATCGGTTTGTACTCGGCGAATTCATATAACATCATATTATAAAAGCAGAGGGCAACATTTTTGTTTGTTAAAAACATAAGCGAGCCGCCGATTGGCTTTTCACCAAGATAGACCATAAAAAGTTTTAAACGTTCCGGCATCAGTTGCTTCAGCTTTAATAAATCTTCGTAGCTGTGTGTCGGCTTCGCATCATGCTTAGCTTTATTCTCAACGAGTATCGGGTAAAATTCGTCGTACCGATCATTTATTTCCACGCGGAGATTATTCATCTTAAAAGTTTTACGAACGTTTCTTCTTGTCGT
>JAKAHQ010000116.1 GCA_021814855.1 Bacteroidota bacterium
CTTGAATTCTCTGCCCGTTTTCAAAATGATAAAATGTATGCGAGCCAATTTCAACCGCGCCGAAATCTTTTAAAGGATAAACCTCCAAACTTCCTTTCACCAGTCCTCTTCTCATGCCGTTGTTTTGTTTAAATAAATTCTCAAATGCTTCCATGTTTTGTTCATATCGGGTCAAGCCGCTTTTATCATGATAAAATTCCAGATCCTTTGTAAAAAATGTTCTGAACCTGGCAATATCATGTTTGTTGAATACGTCAAACAATAAACTATCCATTCGGGCAATCTCGCTATACAACTCTTTATCGGGAGGCGACTGCTTATTCGACTGTCCTTGTGCAATTGCCGACAACATTAAAATTGCTAAACTGATAATTGCGACATTCATTTTGAAGAAGTTTGAGATCATGGTTCATATCCTTTCGTAAAAGAGATTGCATTAAATTGATTTAATAATTCTCCCATTGTTCGGCATCAATAAATGGTTCGCAACTAAGACGTTCGTTAAATCAATTGTACTCATATTTTTTTTTGATAATTATGCTGGCGGCTTTGTGGAGAATAATTATGAACCAAGTATTTAATTATTTCTCAATTCAACTATTGTTTGCCCTGCATTATTCGCTCCATAGAGAAAACCTATGGCGGCACCTGCTAACGCACCGTATAATACCAACATTGGATTGCCCTTCGGATGACTAACCACTTTTGTTAAAAATAAATTCGGAAGTAATCCGGCTAATGCACCAATAGATATTCCCGATCCAAAACCCTCCCATATACTTCTGCCGGGTTCGTTAAAAGCGATTGAACAAATTTCATCCGTCGCTACTTTTCTTACTAAATTAGAATCAAGATCATAGAAGCCGGAGGAATCGGTATTAATCTGAAATTCTTTCCCGTTATATATTTTATTATCCGTCATTTTTAAAATCACTGTTTTATCCGCTGCCTTTTTATTTATTCTGTAATAAAATTCAGGCAGAGTTTCATCGTGATATTTGGGCATAAAATGCGTGCATGCGTTGAATAAAAATGATAACAGCAAGATCAGCGAAATCATTCTTTTCATAATATTCATTGAAATCTCCCTCTATTCATATCATGTTACATTATTCCCCCATCGTAAAATTTTAATTGGCATAACAATGAAATTTATTTTATCAAAGTGCACTTTCGGATAGAGGTGAAATCATTTGCCTTAAGCATATATATGTAAACTCCGCTGGGTAAATTTGAACCGTTGAAATCAACCGTATAATATCCAGCTTCCTGATCCGCGTTAACAAGCCCGGCAATTTTCTGACCTAGAATATTATAAACCGAAAGCCGAACAACGCTTTTTTCTTTTAAAGCATACTTGATCTGTGTAACAGGATTGAAAGGATTAGGATAATTTTGCGACAGACTGTATTCCGTCGGGATTTCTTCCCGGGAAATATGAGTAATGATGATGTTGGACTCCCGGCTGTAATCGGATAAAACCGATTCGGTGTACGCGGCAACCCTGTAAACATAAGTAAAGCCCTGTTCTATTGAGCTGTCGGAATATTTCACACTTCCCGCTGTTACAGAATCAATATTTATAAATTCAGAATCCCCGGAGATTTTTCTTTCGACTTGAAATCCTTCCTCATCCTTTGAATTGCTTTTCCATCCCAGAGTAATTTCCTTAAGTCCAGTTCTCTGAAGCGTTAAGTTTGTCGGCATTGGAAGCAATGTTGAAAATTTCCAGATGTCCGACCATTCACCAAAGCCGGCGTCATTTGCGGCGCGCACTCTCCAATAATACTTCTTCCCTTCGCTCAGACCAGAAACCGTTCTTAGTGTATCCGTGATTAATGTATCCTCGTGTTCAACAGAAATGAAACCCGGATCGGCTGCCAATTCGATTGCGTAACGATCCGCTCCTATTGCCTTATACCACTTTATAACCGGAGAATTACCAACACTGATTAAATTATTCACCGGAAAGATCTGCGATGTTTTAAGCGGTAAAGAAATTTTCACTTCAAAAATTCTTGTATCCGACCACTCACCTGGCCCATAGGAATTATTGGCGGATACTTTCCAATAATATTTTTTACCATGTTGGAGAAAAGAGATATTTTTCTCGTTAACGGTTAACCGCGAATAATCTCCTAGTATATTTGAAAAGAGACTATCCGAAGACAGCAGGAGATGATACGATTCGGCCAGATCATCCGCACTCCATTTGAGCGATATTTCCTTTCGATCACTAACAAAATTATTTTCAGGCGAACTTAAAGCTACCTTGCCGGGTTTTAATTTTTCCGACATATTATAAAAAGCAGGTTCGGCTGTGTATTCAAGCTGGTTATTTGATTCGTCGGTAACTAATACTCTCAAAGAGACATATCCTTTGGGTATGGAAGAAGTAATATCCGAAACAAACAAGCCGTTCTGATAGTTAACATTCATTTCATTCCAAACGCTTTCACCCTGTTTTCTGTAAAACAATCTGGAGTTGATATTGCTTTCCCGGTCTTCAACTGAAAACTCTACACGGCCGTTAATGTCGCTTCCCAGAAAGTCGGAATATTGGTTACCGGCAACTATGTTGAAAGATATCATAGCCGGCGGATTTTTATCGTTCTGCCTTGTATCCATAACCGCAACTATTTTAGTTTTTGCGGCAGATCCTTTTACAATCGTATTTTCGTCGGAAATTTCAATTGAATATTTTCCCTGAGTTACCGGGATCGATACAAGGTAATCTTTGTATAACTCGCCATCAATTGATTTGGCTGATTCGATAATGTTGTTCAGGATTAAACCTGTTTTTATTAATGAATTCTGATCATTAAATAATTTGTAAGTTAATTCCGGTTTCGCCGGAGCGTCTTGATACTGATTTAAAAAGAGAGGTAGAAAATCTTCTCTCACCCCATCCGGGAAATGATAAAAATCGGTACCCAGTACGGAGTTGGTTTTGAAGACCAGGCTACCGGCAGTATTTTCGAATTTGCCGTACCAATGTGTAGGTCCCAGTCCATATGTAATAGTGCTATGATTATTAACTAAAACCGGTCTCGTATTATCCGAGTAAAAATACGTCGAGACAATTCCGTTCTCGTCAATTTTATGCCAGGGCGTTGTGTAGAGCATGGTTGAGTTCAGGAAGTCGAGATTATTAATATCCTTCGGCGCTAAAACAGAAACATAATGACGCTCCACACTGCAGCCCTGATGCGGGAATGCAAAGAAATTTTTGCTTGGATCATACGTTACAAAACCCCGGTTTTCCAACGGGCTTTCCAATATTTTATCGTTGAAAGAATAAAACGCCATACTAATATCCGAGTTATAACTTGTAAGATAGGGCAGCAGCCAAACATTTTGTAATTCGGAAGGAGTACGGTATTTAAATTGTATCTCTTTGAAATTTGCTGCGGGGTTAAAAGATATATCTTTGTAAATACCGTTATTAGCAGCCCCTTTGATCAGATAAAACAACTTTTCATTAAGCGGACTAATAAAGTACCATTCGAACTTGTAATTGTCACTCACATCGGAGATGGATGAACATAAATGATAAGTTTGTATAATGTATCCTAACCCGGAATTCTTATGCACTAAGGCCACTTCACCGTCCCTTGGAACGAAGTTCCAGCGCTCTCCGTTTCGGTCGTTCCAATTAAACGCACAATTGTTCTTGGCATCGCTGGGAGAGATAGATTTGGTCACGGATTTTGAAAGATCAATATTTTCATTTAGAACATACCGATCTTGAAGTCTTCCGTCTACCAAAACTACAAACTGGCTGACAACATCATATATTCCGCCGGGAAAAAGGAATGTGTTCAGATCTCCGTATCTTTGAGGGGAACCGCTCTCGCTGTTTTCCCATATCCGACTTACCCTATCATGAATAAACGTTAATGAATTCTCTTTTATATCAAGCTTCAAAAAATTGCTGATAATAAAAGAGAATAAAGATCTGTATTTTTTTCCACCGGAATCAAACTCAATTCCGCCGGAATACGGCAGCCATTCAAAGTTCATTACGTCGGAACTGCTGAAAGCGCTGAGATCAATTTTAAAAGTTACCGACACATTTACGGAATCGTTCGGCTCAACTGAAAAAGTTTGGGGACTAAAATCTGCAGCAACACCGGTAAAAGGAGTCAGACTTGCTGAAAAATTTTTTAGCGTATCCGAAAAATTATAGACAGTGTACTGACTCGTAATGTTACTGATACCGTTTCCGGGTCCGATTAAACCCAATTCAGCCGTTGCGGGTGTAACCGCAGCCGTAATTTCGGTTACAGCATTATTGATCACTCCAAAGCCGTATGTCCAGTAATCACTGCTTACATACTTAGCGCTTTGTGAAATTATTGCTTTTACAATCTCTGGCCTAAGGTTGGGATGCTGTTCCAATAGTAATGCGCATAAACCCGCGACATACGGAGCAGAAATTGAAGTTCCGGAAAATTTAGAATACTGTCCGCCTAGTAAAGGTGCGTTAATATCTACGCCGGGTGCAACTATTTCCGGTTTTATATACTTGCCGCAGTTGGCCGCGCCTCTGCTGCTAAAGGATGCAATATTGTTGTTAGCATCTGCGGCTCCTACACAAATTGATTCTTTTGCAGAAGCGGGCGAGCCGATACTGTTGTAATTGTTTTCTGTTCCATCATTTCCTGCCGCGACTATACAGACAATTCCCGATTTAACTGCGTTATTTACGGCCAGAGAAACGGGATCTCTCGAATCACCCCAACTATTTCCTAAGCTCATATTTAATATGTCCGCCGCGTCGCTGAAATTGTTATCATGATTCGGATCGAGAGCATAATCGATAGCCGAAATTATGTATGAGCTCAATCCGTTTCCATGCGAATCCAGCGTTTTAAAAGCGTACAATGTTGCGCCCGGTGAAACGCCTTTGTAGGTAATTCCATCCGCCGCCGCTACGCCTGCTACTGCAGTTCCGTGCCCGAAATCATCCATAGGATTGGAATCATTATTTACAAAATCAAATCCGCCGGCAACTTTATGGCCGCTTCCAAAGCCGCCGCCCATATCTTCGCGATTGTAGTCTATACCGGAATCGATTATACCGATTATAATTCCCTGCCCCGTATTTTCATTACCGGCAGGATTCATCGGGATAATCCTTTCATAATTTTGGGGAATTGAAAATGCTTTGTATGTTTGATCAGCGTAAACTCCTTTTACGTAAGACAGTTTTTTTAATTCGTTAAGCACAATATTGGTAGCTTGAACGGAAACGCCGTTAATTACGGTTTTATATTCTGCAAGTATTCTGGCCTCGCCCACACTAACAAAACTATTTAATGCCGAATTTATTTCATGCTGAATCTTAAACAGATCGCTTCTGAATTGCGCGTGCTGAACCTCAAGCTGCGATGCGTAACTCTGAACCGAAGCCATGGATGCATCTTTTAATTTTTTGCGGCCGCTCTCGGTTATCTTTAGACATAACGGTGACTCGGTAAATAGAACAATTGCGTTCACTATTTTCATAGGATCGTAAACCGATTGACTTATTACCTTGTCTCCTTTTACCAGCGTCATTTTAATTGCAGTTTTATCATTATACTCTGATGTATTCACACTTCCGCGTCCGGAAGAGTTTGCATCATATAACTGCGCGTTAACCGGCAGGGTATTCAGGATAAAAAAAAGCAGCAAAAATATTTTCGTGATATCTTTCATGATCTGCTCTATCTGTTTGTGTTATTGAATAATAAGCTATATCAGGGCAATCCCTTGAATTTATGTAGTAATTTAAATTCAGTTTTACTCTTAACATCGATAGATATACGAAACGAATAAATATTCAGCTATGTTAAACGGCATAACTCCGCTGTCGATATTCCGTACCAGGTTTTAACTTTTACAAAATATTAAACCGCAATTTTATTTTTTACAAAACTTTTAGTGCATAAATAATTTTTTATGAACCGATATACTTCTCGCCGTTTTATGCTTTTACCTTTTGACCCAAACCTCTTTTAACTTTCCGTTTGTGAAAAATTTGTAATCATCATTTCGAAAGAATTCAAAA
>JAKAHQ010000117.1:0-2027 GCA_021814855.1 Bacteroidota bacterium
TATTGGAGAGGTGGGTGAGTGGCTGAAACCAACGGTTTGCTAAACCGTCGTAGGGGTTAAACTCTACCGCGAGTTCGAATCTCGCCCTCTCCGCAGACTACGTCCCCAAAATCAGCGGGATAGTCAATCAACTATATCTAATCCCTTCCAATTCAGAATCATTCTTTTAGAACAGTTTTTAATTCACGGTAAATTTGAAATAATCGTGATATAAGATTATCAATTTATCGTCGTTGTCCTTTACGTAAAATCTAACCTGATACTTACCGGGTTTTAGATACACTCCCAACTTTGAATGGTAATCTCCTTTTTCATCCGTCCGGATAATTAGGAAGTCGTAATATTTTTCAACCGGGTTACCGGGTACAGATTCGGTGAGTAAATTATTCCCGGCTAAGTCCGGTCTTCCGTTGAGTGTGAGAATGTATTCATGTTTCGGCAATAAATTGTTTAGCCAAACTTCGGCAATAAAACCCTTAGTAAAAGAAGTATCGTAAGCCGCTCTTCCTAATTTAAAATCGTTTACTTTTTTACCCCATGCAATCGGAGGAGTATCAAAATTAAAATTGTCATTAAGAGGAATATTAGTTGCCATTCTTGTTTTAAAACTTGCAAGGAAAGCCGCTTTATCCGGATCCGATGGTCTGCACGATCTACTTGTATCCGAATTCGAATAACATATGTCACCCTTATCAAATATTACAATTTGCTGTGCAACAATGTGCGTCGCCGCAAATAAAGCCGCAATGAATAATAATTTTTTCACCGTTTCAGTTCCTGCATCAGTTTAATTGAGTTTGATTTTCTTAACACACATAAGTAATTCCTTTTGCAAATTATAGAATCATCCGCCGATGAGCAACATTCTTTTCATCTGAAATAGTATTATAGAATGAAGTCTTCATATCCCATCATGTATTTTGGATTATTAACTGCCTTGCTTAAAGGGAAAGTAATATACAGTAATTTAAGTAAGTATAAAAAAACCCGATTAATACTAACCGGGTTTCTCGATTTCACAAGCGCAGACTCAAACAAATTATATCGAATCATTAAGGGCCATAATTAACATCCACGCTTTCGGTTTGTTTTGTAGGACGTTTAAAATTGTTGAAGTTGTAGCTGATATTCAAACTTACAACCGGCACTTCCCCTCTCGAATACATACTAGTAATAAAATTATTTCCGGTTGTGATAGCTTCGTAAGCTGAAGTTTTAAGAAGATTTCTTGCCTGAAGTGTTACGCTGAGTTTTTTATCGAATAAATCCTGGCGCAGAGTTACGCTTAAGAAGAAAAGCGATTTTATTTCGGATTGCGGAGTTATTTGCTTCGATGCATAATAACCTGTTGCCATTAACCTGGTATCTTGCGAAAAGAACGTTGTAGCATTTAAACGCGCCGTCCAGGTAAACTGGCTCGATTCAACCGGCGAATTATTAATAATGCCGGTTTGACTATAATTGAAAAAATTAACGCCGGGATCGAATCTTAGAAAAATTACCGGCGAGAAACTTGACGATAGTTCGGCTCCGAAAGTTTTAGATTGCCCGAAGTTGCTGAAAATAGAAATATATTTTCCCTCGTTATCTATGTTAATCGCCTCAAGAAACATATCTTTTCTTAGCCGGTAATAAGTTTGGACCGAAAAAAAAGTTTTATCAATCATTTTTTGATAATTCAATTCGTACGAATCGATAAACTCGGGTTTAAGATCCGGGTTGCCGTAAATCGATGCGACCGACGTATTCCAGAACGGATAAGGATTCAGCAGCGCTTCGTTCGGTCTATTAATTCTTCTGCTGTAGCTGAACTGCAGCTGATGATCCGTAAATAATTTTGTGGAAACACTGAAGCTCGGGAAAAGATCGAACTGGCTGTACTTAAAATCAATCCCTTTTGTTTTTTGAGATAATAGTCTGTCGGTATATTCTCCTCTTATTCCTACTTGAAAATTGAAGTAGGAAATTAAATCTGTGAATTTGATATAACCGGCATATATATTATTTCTAAAGTCGAAATTATTTGT
>JAKAHQ010000117.1:2037-6034 GCA_021814855.1 Bacteroidota bacterium
TTCAGGTTGGTTTGAAGACCTGTTTCCAGATTACTATTCTCGTTGTAGGTGTGGGTGTACTCAAGTTTTAATCTTCCTTCTCTGCGGATAACATTATTGGCAAATCTATTTAGACTTGGATTAGCGCTTCTATTTTGGAAGTCGGCGTCGGTAGCATATTCGTCTGTGTTTTGATCCGTTGGCGAATCCACATTTACATACAATGCTTCAAAATTCAATTCGTCAACTTTGGGTTGAATCTTCCAATTATAGTTGAATACGCTGCTGTAATATTTTGCCGAAAAATTAACCTTATTGCTTATGAATGAGTGAGTGAGAACATTGCTTTGGAATTTACTAAGGTTCCAATCGTAGTCGCGATCAAAATCAACTTGCCCTAGATTTACGCTTAATGAAACAGTACTCGTTTCCGAAAGATCATAATCCAATCCGAATCTACCGTCATATTGATTTCTCGCGCTTCTTTGGATCATATCCGCGGCACCGTTATATAACCCCGTAGCAAGATTCGATTGGACATCAACGTTTTGATAATTAAAGCCGATATACCTGCGCGAGTTTAGATTACCGTTTAATCGAAGTTCGCCCATATTATAGTTAAGTGTAAAATCTCCGCTATATTTATCCTTTGAGCCGGCGCTTGCATTTGCAACTCCGCTGAAATTGTAATTAGCCGTTCTCTTTAAAATAATATTTACAATTCCTGCTGCTCCTTCGGCATCGAACTTGGCGGAAGGATTTGTAATGATTTCTATATTGTCGATTGTATTTGCCGCTATCTGTCTTAATGCGTCGCTCCCCTGCAGTATTCCCGGTCTTCCGTTAACAAGTACGGTAAAATTTGAGCTTCCCCTAATAGAAATATTTCCGTCTGCATCGGTTCTAACCGATGGTTGATTCTGAAGAACATCAAGCGCTGTCCCACCGGCAGAATTAATATCCTGGGAAACGTTAATTACTTTTTTATCGAGTTTAAATTCTTCCATCAACTTTTGCCCGGTCACTTGGGTTTCTTTTAACTCAACATTTTGCTGCTCTAGTTTAATTACGCCCAATGCCTTTTCTTTATCCGTTTCGTTAACGGTAATGTTGTTTACAGTTTTGTTTTTATAACCGACGTATGTAACAACCAAGTAGTAATTGCCATCTTTAACATTAGGAAGGATAAACTCGCCCGTATTGCCGCTAACCGTTCCCATTACAAACGATGAATCCTTGGCGTGTTTCAATATCACATTTGCAAACTGCACCGGTTCGTTGCTTTTGGAATCGACAACCGTTCCTTTTACATGTCCTTTTACTAATTCCTTTTCTGCGGCATTTGAAATTGAAATCGAGATCATTGTAAAAAGAACAAAGCAAATTATATTTCTCATCGTAGCTCCGTATTTGTTCGTTATTATGACGGGGACATCCCGTTAAAGTTTCAAATAGAGTTGACAGTGAAGAAAATATTACCCTATTGGTTTTTGTCAGAAAGGAATTGTTGATAATTCTTTTGAAGATATTTAAAAAGCCCGGCTTCTATTAACCGGGCTTATATTTTATTTGCTCATATCTTTGTACGGCGGAGGAGGAGGAAGAACAGGAGGATTTGCTTTCAGCTTCTGCATAATTACTTCGATTGCTTTGTTCAACTGCTGATCCACTCCTTCATATTCCTGCGCCGGATCGTTGTCAACAACTATGTCCGGATCAACACCGTGACCTTCCATTATCCATTCTTTTCCTTCATTATCATAACGGGAAAATTCGGGTTTGGTTAAATAACCGCCGTCAAGTAATGGAAGGGAACCGCGTATTCCTACCACTCCGCCCCATGTTCGTTTACCAATAATTTCTCCAAGCTTCGCTTTTCTAAATCGATATGGGAAAATATCTCCGTCGGATGCGGAAAACTCATCAACCAATAAAACCTTAGGACCAAAGTGCGTTCCGCTGGGATCGACTTGCGGAATTGAGTTACGCGCAATTGTTATCATCTGAAGTTTTCTATCAAGCCTTTCGAGAATCATCGGCGAAACGTTTCCGCCGCCGTTCCCGCGGTCATCAATTATCAATGCTTCCTTCTTTAACTGGGGATAGTAATACTTCACAAATTCGTTAAGACCTTCGACGCCCATATCCGGAATATGAATGTATCCGACTTTTCCGTCTGTAGCTTTATTTACTTTTTCAATATTATTTTCGACCCAATTAAAATAGTAGAGCGGTTGTTCATTATCGATTGGAACTACAACTGTTTCCCACTTCCCTTCTATCTGAGGTCTCGAATTCAAAGTTAAAGTTACCTGCTTGCCGGCGGTATTTTCAAGCGATTCGTAAATATCGATCAACTGGTTTGTCGGCGTTCCGTTGACAGCTAGAATGTAATCTCCTTCCTTGGCGATAACTCCCATTTCGGTAAGCGGCGAATGAAGATCCTTATCCCAGTTCTGTCCTTTTAATATTTTCACAATCTTATAAAAACCGGTCGAACCGTCCCTCTCCAATTTCGCTCCTAAGAGACCAAGTTTTATTCTTTCGGGATGAGGATAATCTCCTCCACCGACATAGGTATGACCAATGCTCAGTTCGCTTATCATTTCACCGATTATGTATGTTAAATCCGCGCGATGATTAACATAATCTACCAGCGGCGCGTAATTCTCTTTTACCTTTTCCCAATCGACGCTTCGCATGTTAGGCGCGAAGAAGAAATCGCGCATCTGCCGCCAGCACTCATTATATATTTGTTTCCATTCTGCATGACGGTCGAGATTCATTTTCATATCGGCAAGCGATAATTTTTCCTTAGGTTCAATCTTTGCTTGCGGAAGATCGATTATCGAATAGGACCCTTCGGAATTGATGAGCATTTTCTTTTTGTCGGCTGAAATTTCAAACCCGTTTATTTCGCCGAGTTCAGTTTCCTTTAGCTTTTCAAAATCGAACATTACCAACTGCGATTTCCTATCGGATGATTTGCGCTTCATATAATAAATTTTATTACCGGCGGATTCAATTCC
This sequence comes from Bacteroidota bacterium, assembly GCA_021814855.1. The sequence continues at coordinate 5,046 of JAKAHQ010000117.1, forward strand.
CCAGTAATTTGCGCCTGCCTGGGTTACTTCCGCAACACGATTTGCTATTCCGTCAAAATCGACTTTGACCGAAACCGTCTTTGATTCTTTTTCATCTTTTTGATTTTTGGTTTCTTTCTGATCAGTTCTCTTTTCGGTTTTGGTTTCTTCTTTCACTGCTACTTCATCGCTCTTCGGTTCAAACGGAGATTTCGTTCCCTTATTTAAAGTAACGAGGTATATTTTATCCAGGTCGGTATAAATAGTATTGAATTCCGTTTGACCGTAAGTTGGATTGAAACTTCTTTCCGAAATTATATACAAGTACTTTCCGTCATCGCTGAATTCTGGGCCATACGAATCATGCCAGCCGGTTGTAACCTCGCTCGATTTATTTTCGTCGAGCGAATAAAGAAATATTTTTGTAAACGTTTTGTTATCCGGCCGTGCATAGGCAATCCATTTGCTATCGGGCGACCAAGCATAACTCGTAATTTCCCACGCGTCGGATTTATCCACCTGAACGGTTTTCTTTGTCTCGATATCGGTATAATTAAGCGTTTGTTCACGGTTATTCCACAAAAGTTTTTTGCTATCCGGCGACCACGCGAGGCTGTATTTATAGTTGTGACCGTTAAAAGTAAGTTGAATAGGTTTTTCTTTGCCGTCCTGGTTCATAATATAAATTTCATCTTCGCCGGTAGCATCGGAAATATAGGCAATCCATTTTCCGTCGGGAGACCATTTTGAATTTCTTTCATGAACGCCGGAAGTATTTGTAAGATTTCTTGTAGGACCATCCTTTGCAGGAACTGTAAACATTTCTCCGCGTGCACCGAATAACGCTCTCTTACCGTCAGGAGAAATTTCATAATTTGTTATGTTTTTGCTCACGTCAATTAAACCGCCGCGCCCCGTGTCAAAATCCTCATTGATATAGATTGTTACCTTTTGAGTTTGGCCGGAAGCGAGATTAAACTTGTAAATGTATCCGCCGTTTTCAAATACAA
>JAKAHQ010000118.1 GCA_021814855.1 Bacteroidota bacterium
GACCACGAAAAACGGTACTGTTAATGTAAATTTGGCAGGCGTTCAGGGTGCAGATTTAAATAGTTATAATCAGTTTGCATTAAAATCAGTAAATGGTAAAATGATGTTAGTTTCTCAAAACGATCCAAACACTTCGGTTTCGTTGGCTTCGGGAGAACTTTACGCCATTACGGATTTGTATTCAAATGTAATCCCATCGTACAAAACCAGTTTGGATAATCTGGCAAATGCTTTTATAGATAGTGTAAATCAAATTCACATGCAGGGTAATTCCCTTGTACAAGGAGCCACTTCAAGCACCGGAATTCCATTTTTTGGACAACTTGACAGCAACGGTAATGTGATAAATGCCTATTCAGACGGTCTTATGCAAATCAATGCAGATATTATTAGCAACCCTAAAAATATTTCCGCTTCCGATACCGCAAATAATGACGGCAACGGAAATCAGGCTAATAAGATTGCTCTTCTAGCCGATCAATCCCTCGGCGCTTTAGGGGGCCAGTCTGTTACAGATTATTATAATAACATTCTGAATAACATTGGAATAGATAAAACCAATAGCGATAACAATACTCAATCCAGCAATACTATACTTCAACAGCTGCAGACGCAGCAAAATTCTAATTCTGGTGTATCGCTCGATGAGGAAATGACCAAGGTTCTTCAATTCCAACGTTCATATGACGCAGCATCCAAGCTTATTAAAGTATCGGATGAAATGTTACAAACACTTTTAAATATGGTTGGGTAAAATTATGAGAATAACAGAAGGAATGATGACCGAACAGTATTTGAGCAACTACAATAAAGTTGCATCAAAGGTCTCGCAGATTCAGACACAGCTTTCAACAAACACAAAGCTAAATACCTTGTCTGACGATGTGGCAGGTTCTTTATTAAGCATCAACATTCAAAATCAAATTAATAAAACCGATACTTACATGAAGAATTCTCAAAATGCAAAAAGCTACATGGCTTCTTCTTTAAGCGCTCTTGATAACATGACTTCTGAAATTCAGAAAATAATGACCCAGGTAACCACCGCACAAAATCCGTTGAACCAGCAAAACTATCCAACCATTTTGGAGTCGATAAAAAATTCGCTTGATTCGATAGCGACGGATTTTAATACGAAGCAGAATAACATGTACCTGTTCGGCGGAACAAATTATAATACGCCTCCGGTAAGTCTGGACGCAGCCGGTAAAGCCGTAGCCACTACTGCCGATATTTCCGGAACTGTAAATGTGCAGTTATCACAAAATGTGAATACGGCGATCAACATACCCGGTTCGGATTTATTATCTACCGGTTTATTAACAGCTGTCAATGATATAATCGATTCGTTTACAGCGAATACTGCGCCGACCCAGGCACAGATAGACGCGCTTCAAAACTCATATAATGAGTTGCTGAACATTCAATCGATCGGCGGTGAAAAATCGAACAGAATAGACGACATTACAAATTTGCTGACTTCTACAAAAACCAATTTGGAAAGTTCGCAAGCTAACGTAAGCGGCGTTGACACTGCCAAGTTGGCGGTTGACTTACAAAATCAAAATTATATTATGCAGATCAGTCAAAAAGTTTTGGCCCAGACTTTTCCTCAATCTTTATTTGATTATATATCATGATTAAAAAGAGCGGCACACTTTTAGGATTGACACTCGGGCTGTTTTCCATATTTGGCGCGTTTTTAATTGAAGGCGGTTCCTTTAAAACTCTGTTCTTGCTCTCTTCAATAATGATTGTATTCGGCGGAACCTTCTCGGCTATAATTATTGGTTTCGGATTGGAAAAATTTAAAAGAATACTTCTGCTTATACGTTTAGCGTATTTTCCCCCCAAATACGACGTTAATAAATTGATCGATTTATTTGTTGAGCTGTCAAGAAAATCCAGAAAAGAAGGATTGCTTTCAATAGAAAAAGATCTTTCTCGATTTAACGATTTATTCCCCCGCAAGATGACGAAATTTGCGCTCGACGGAACAGATCAAGAATCGTTACAGAGCCTGGCGCATCTCGAAATGAAAGCGATGCAGGACCGGCATTACTCGAATATTTTTATTTTTTCAAAGATGGGCGGTTATGCGCCGACTATGGGCATTATAGGAACCGTGATGGGTTTGATAATGACTTTAGCCAACGCAGGCACCGACCCGAATATATTAATTAAGAACATAGCTACGGCGTTCATTGCAACGTTGTGGGGCGTGTTCAGCGCAAATATTTTATGGCTTCCCATTGGAGATAGACTTAAACAATGTCATTTAGAGGAGAAAAATATGATGGAGATTTCTTTGGAGGCAGTGTTGACGTTGCAGAGCGGGGAGATTCCTTCGATAATGAAAGCAAGACTGGTAGGAATGCTTCCTCAAAAAGAACAGCTCGGCAAGTTGAACTCATAGAACCCGAAGAATCGCCTTTTCAGGAAAGCAGCGACAAGGATCGGTATTTAATTACCTACGCCGATTTGATTACGTTGCTGCTCGGTCTGTTTATTATCCTTTATGCCATTTCCAATATAGACAGCAGCAAATACAAATCCGTTGTTGCGGCTTTCGATAATTATTTCGGCAATGATAAATTGATTACCACTATTCCCGATAAAAAAACTATTATTACGCCCAAGGATAAATTAAGCGAGGAATTGAGTAAATTAATTGTGCAAAATAATTACTCCGGTTCCATCCAATTAGAAGAAAATGAGCGTGGAATCATTCTTCATATTATGGATAAAATTTTGTTCTCGCCGGCAAACGCCGATTTAAATGAGGCGTCGAAAACAGTTCTTAAAAAAATTGCCGACGTAATAAGAAATTTGCCAAACGATATCCGGATTGAAGGATTTACGGATAATACGCCGATTAACAATTCGAAATTTCCTTCGAACTGGCATCTTTCCAGCGCAAGGGCGCTTAATACGGCCTGGTACCTTATCAGAATAGAAGGTATTTCTCCAGATAAAGTTTCTATAGTCGGTAACGGAGAGAATCAGCCGATTGCATCAAATGATTCCCCGGAATCGCGCGCAAGAAACAGAAGAGTTGATATAGTAATTTTAAAGTGAGTTATTATGAAGATCAAAACATTCCAATTCGGAGAAGTTGAATACTCCGAAGACAAAGTAATTATTTTCAAAAGCGGCTTATTCGGTTTTGAAGATTTGAGAAAATTTTTATTTATTAAACCGGATGAAGACTTTTTTTATTGGTTGAATTCAATAGAAAAACCGGAAATCGCTTTCCCCATGTTCGGTATGAGGGTAATCGACGAAGTTTTTCCGCAGGAAGAGAACGCGGAAGCATTTGGGATTGTTACCTTGAATAACGATCCTCTTAAAATTACACTGAATATGAAAGCTCCGGTTTATATCAACCAAAATGATAAAGAAGGATTTCAAAAAATAATAGACACGGATAAATATCCGGTTCATTACAATTTATTTGCAGAGTGAAAATTCTATGCTAGTTCTTACAAGAAAAATCGACGAAGAAATAAATATCGGATCGGATGTTAAAATCAGAATTCTGGCAATATCCGAAAACCAGATTAAAATTGGAATTGAAGCTCCAAAGGATATCCAAATTTACAGAGGCGAAGTCTTTAACAAGGTTAAAGATACTATAGTGGAGGCCTCGCGGGTTAGTCAAAGCGGGCAATTAAAATCGGATTTGACAAAGTATAAAATCAAAAAGATCGAATAGACACATGGATTTTGAAACAGGAAAGGTGAAAATACTTGTAGTTGACGATGCCGATATCATCCGAAATTCGCTGAGAAAATTTCTTTCCGAATATGATATCGAGGTCTTTACATGCAACGACGGACTGGAGGGGCTTCAGAAAGCCATCGAATATAAACCGAATTTAATTATTCTCGATCTGTTTATGCCGAATCTGGACGGCATAAGACTGCTGCGCGTGCTCAAGGTTATGGACGAGATTAAACATATTCCGGTTATAGTTATTAGCGGCCATACGGACAAAGTTAATGTGCTCTCGGCAATGGAAGCCGGCGCAGAAAGAATTATTTCCAAACCTTTGACCAAAGAAGTGCTTATTAAAAATATTAACGAGGTTTTAGGAAATAAATTTCTTTCCAACTCTCGAAAACTCGGATTTCTTTCCGATAATGAGAAAGAAAATATTAGTAAGGAATTAAAAAAATATTACGCCAAAAATATCGGCGTTAAAAAAGAAACATTACGGCAGACACTGGAGAATGAAAATATCGAGCTGCTGAAACTGATTGTCCACGAGCTTAAGGGTTCCAGCGGAACTGTCGGATTTAATGATATATCGGAAATGTGCAAAAATATCGAAACAACAATTTATGCGCCCAATAGCCAATGGCATGAAATAAAAACTAAATGCGAGGCTCTTATAAAAAAATTGGACGAAGTCGTTCTATCCGTGGTTTAGAAGGGGAAACTGAATAATGTTCGTAATTATAGGTATAGCGGTTGTATTGGTTGCGGTAATTGCCGGGTTTACAATTGCCGGCGGTAATCTTGTGCTGCTGTTTCAGATCGCAGAGTTTATCACTATCGGAGGCGCAGCAATAGGCAGTTTATTAATAGCAACGCCGTTGCCGCTGTTGAAAAAAATTATTGCTACAATACCCAAAATGTTTAAGAGCACTAAGAATTCTAAAGAAGATTATTTGCAGATGCTCAAAAGCTTCAGCGATTTGTTTTTAATTGCCCAGCGGGAAGGTTTGCTCGCCATCGAAAAGCACATTGAAAACCCGGAGAAGAGCGACATACTTTCGAAGAACACAAAGTTTGTATCGGATAAGCATAGGTTAAATTTCTTTTGCGATACCATGAAAGTAATGCTTGCCGGCTCCGTGCCCCCGCATGAATTGGAAGGATTGATGGATGCAGAAATTGAAACTTATGAAAAAGAAACCAAACCGGTCTCGGAAACTATATCAAGAGTTGGAGATTCGCTCCCGGGCTTAGGTATTGTTGCGGCTGTTCTTGGAATTATTGTTACTATGGGAGCGATAAGCGAAGGTGCCGAAACAGTTGGACATCATGTTGCCGCTGCACTGGTTGGAACATTTTTAGGCGTATTGCTGGCCTACGGATTTGTAAATCCTATAGCCGCAAATATTGCACTGTTATTCGAAGAGCAAACTCAGGATTTGAATGTTATCAAGTCTTACATACTTGCTTATTCAAAAGGCAACCCGCCGTTTGTAGCAGCCGAGATAGCAAGAAGAACAATATTCTCCGATGAACGGCCGTCATTCCAGGAACTGGAAGCGACACTAAGAGGAAGAAAAGAGAAATGATGGATTCCAACAACGATTCCGCCCCGATTATTAAAAAGGTTAAGAAGGTTCACGGCGGACACCACGGCGGCGCGTGGAAAGTTGCTTATGCCGATTTTGTTACGGCCATGATGGCTCTGTTCATTGTACTTTGGATATTAAGTTCCAGCGAAAAAGTTAAACAAGCGGTAGCTAGTTATTTTAGGGATCCGATCGGCTTTTCGACAAAGAGCAAAGTAATTGTTGAAAGTGCTGCCCCCTCGCCGATCGATGTTAAGATTCAGAAGGAAATGGAACAGAAGGAAATTGAAAAACATGAGCTGGAAAAAATGGGTGACGGATTGGCGAAGAAATTAAAAGCAGATACCGACTTATTGAGCTTGGCGCAGCAGGTTAAAATAAATATTACTAAAGAGGGTTTGAACATAGAATTGATCGATTCAAATCATGACGCGTTTTTTGAAATTGGTACATCGGAGCTGAGACCGGCTGCGAAAAAATTGCTTGAGAAAATCGGGAAAGAAATAACTAAACTTCCTAACAAAGTAATTGTTGAAGGCCACACGGATTCCCGGCAGTACAGCAACAGCGGTACAGGCTATACTAATTTTGAATTGAGTTCTGAGAGAGCTCTTGCTGCTAAAAGAGCGCTCGTTCTTGGAGGGTTATCGGAGAAACAGATTAGCGAGATTCACGGATATGCCGACACCCGCCTGCTCGATAAAAATGATCCCTTCGA
>JAKAHQ010000119.1 GCA_021814855.1 Bacteroidota bacterium
CGCTGAAGAAATAGGAATAGATTATCTTGCCGGTTTTTCAGCGCTTGTTCAAAAAGGAATGACAAACGGCGAAAGAGAATTAATCAAGTCAATTCCCCTCGCTCTTTCTCAAACCAAAAGAGTTTGTTCAAGTGTTAACATCGCTTCGACAAAAGCCGGAATTAACATGGACGCCGTTTTAATGATGTCCGAGGCGATTAAGCAGACTGCGGAAAAGACGAAGGAGCGAGATTCAATCGGCTGCGCCAAATTGGTAGTGTTTGCTAATGCAGTCGAAGATAATCCGTTTGTTGCCGGTGCCTTCCATGGTGTTTCCGAACCGGAAGTTACTCTTAATGTTGGTATTAGCGGTCCCGGCGTTGTTCTCGACGCGATTAAAGAAGCCGGCCATGTCGATCTTCAGCATCTTTCGGAAGTAATCAAGAAAACAATTTTTAAGATTACCCGCGCAGGCGAACTAATCGGCCGAAAAGTAGCCGAGAAACACGGAGTTCCTTTTGGAATTGTGGATATTTCTCTGGCGCCTACTCCTGCCGAAGGCGACAGCATTGCCGATATCTTAAAAGCAATGGGTGTTGAAGATGTAGGCGCACCCGGAACTACAGCTGCATTAGCTATGTTGAACGATTCCGTAAAGAAAGCCGGCCTAATGGCAAGTTCATCCGTAGGCGGAATGAGCGGCGCTTTTATTCCTGTTAGCGAAGATATGGGAATGATAAGAGCGGTACAAGCCGGTCATCTTTCGCTTGAAAAGTTGGAAGCAATGACAGCAGTGTGTTCTGTAGGACTTGATATGATTGCAATTCCCGGCGATACACCGGCAACAACTATTGCCGGTATAATTGCGGATGAATCTGCAATTGGAATAATCAACGATAAAACTACGGCAGTAAGAGTTATTCCGGCCTACGGCAAGAAGGTTGGCGATATGGTCGATTACGGCGGATTGCTCGGCAAAGCCCCCGTAATGGAAGTCAGAAATTTGAGCAGTGCTAATTTTGTAGGCCGCGGCGGCAGGATTCCTGCCCCGATGAGGAGTCTAACTAATTAGTAATTCTATAAAAAAGTTTTAACAATTATTTCCCAAGGAGGATAAATGAAAAAAGGCTTATTGATTGCATTAGGTGTGGTTGCAATAATCGTTATTATTATTTTAGCCGTATTCGGATGGGGAGTAAAAAGATATAATACGTTTGTTGGACTAAACGAAGGTGTTAACCAGGCCTGGAGCCAGGTTGAAAATGTATACCAGAGAAGAGCTGACTTAATACCCAACTTAGTAGCTACAGTTAAAGGTGTTGCCAATTTTGAAAAAGAAACTTATACCGCTGTAACCGAAGCCAGATCAAAAGTGGGACAAATTAAGTTATCGGCGGAACAACTCAGCGATCCGGCCGCATTCCAAAAATTCCAGAGCGCTCAAGATGGTTTGAGCAGCGCCCTTTCTAGATTACTTGTTGTGTCGGAAAATTATCCTCAGCTTAAAGCGAATGAAAATTTCTTAAACTTGCAAGCCCAGCTTGAAGGAACAGAAAATAGAATAACAGTTGAGCGTCAGAAATTCACACAGGTAGTTCAGGAATATAATACAGCTATAAAGAGATTCCCGGCATCAATAATTGCCAACTTTGGAGGTTTCAAAGAAAAACAATACTTTAAAGCGCAGGAAGGAGCCGAACAGGCGCCAAAGGTACAATTTTAATCATGCCCGTCTATGACGGGCCTGTTTCCCTTGGACAGGTGAAGATTACAAAATGAAACGTGTTGATTAAATGGATAAAATGAAAAAAATATTTTTCGTGTTTCTATTTCCGGTGATTTTTCTCAGAGCTCAGACCGATTACCCAGCGCTGAAGTTCTATGCTAACGATTTTACGAATACACTCGATAACTCCGAGTTGTCTAATTTAAATTCTGCACTCAAAAGTTTCGACGACTCAACTTCCAACCAAATAATTTTTTTAATGATCCCTTCTTTAAACGGCGGTTCACTGGAAGACTTCACATATCAAACCGCGGCCAAAAATAAAATCGGTTCCAAAAAAAATAACAACGGCGTGCTTTTTTTTGTTGCCAAAGATGACCGCAAGATGAGAATTGAGGTTGGGTATGGTTTGGAAGGTGCGCTGCCGGATGCTCTTTGCAGTTCGGTCCTTAGAAATGAAGTGCGGCCTTATTTTAAGCAGGGCGATTATTACGACGGCATAGCTGCCGGGCTGAATGCAATTATGGCGGCGACGAAAGGGGAATACAAAGCCGACAAAAAAGAGAAGGACGGCAAGGGGAAAGCATTCCCATTTATATTCATCGCAATTTTGATATTTATAATTATCTCTTCGATTAGAGGAGGCGGGCGCGGAGGCGGCGGTTTACTTCCTTGGATTATTTTAAGTTCAATGGGAAACAGCAGTCGCGGAAGCGGCGGCTTTGGAGGTTTCAGCGGGGGAGGCGGCGGTTTTGGCGGTTTTTCGGGGGGCGGCGGCTCATTTGGCGGTGGCGGCGCCAGCGGCGGCTGGTAAAATTTTTTTCCAACAATCAATTTATCTTGAAGTTATTACCTCGATTTAGTATTATTTCAGCGGAATTGATAGATATTTCAGAAGGTATTCGATTATTTAACGAAGCCGATTTCTTTTCATCCCACGATTTTTTTGAAACATGCTGGATGAAATGTGATCGAGCAGATAGATTGTTCTTCCAGGGATTGGTGCAGATTTCCGTCGGATGTTATCATCTGATATCCGGAAATAAAAAAGGCTGTCTGAGCCAGTTCAAAAAAGGAACAATAAAACTTAAAAACTACCTGCCTTTTCATATGGATATAAATCTAAAAGATTTATTGAAAGAGATAGAGTTGATAATTATTGAACTGGATGAAATTTCTTCCAATCAAGACCTCAAAAAATTTTGGAATCGAATTCCAAGGATCGAAATCAAGAGTTAAAATTTTCAATAAATAAGGAGGCCAATTATGGCAATAATGATAACTGACGAATGTATCAACTGCGGCGCTTGCGAACCGGAATGCCCTAATACCGCTATCTATGAAGGCGGCGCTGAATGGAAATTAGGCGATAAGACATACGCAGAAAACGATGCGGCTCCCTCCGGCGCTAACGGATTTTTCTCTAAAGATTTTTTCTATATCGTTCCCGATAAATGTACGGAGTGCACCGGCTTTCATGATGAACCTCAATGTGCTGCCGTTTGTCCGGTTGACTGCTGTGTGCCCGATCCTAAACACGTTGAAGATAAAGATGCTTTGCTTAAAAAGAAAGAATACCTCGACGGCTTGGGAAGATAAATCTTTCTTGCGTAAAAATTAAAGGCTGTCACAGAAGGGCAGCCTTTTTTGTTTCGAAACTTTTCGAACTGAATAATAATGTTATTTTCAAATATCATTTTGAAAAACTGATAACAGAGGTTACCGGAAAATGATCGGAGGGGTAATGACCGTTATAACTTTTATGTACAATCCCGGATTTTTTTACATCAAAATCTTTGGACGTAAAAATAAAATCAATTTTCTCGCCGTCGGTGTTCCCTTTAAAAGCGTGGTATGTTCCTTCATCGTTCTGCTTGGGATGAAGTTTTCTGTAAGTATCAATTAAGCCCGATGCCAGGACGGTTTTAATTGCGGGATTATCATCGCCGCTGTTGAAATCACCTGTTAAGATCACCGGCAGTTTCTTTTCGGAAATTCTTTTTACAAGCAGCTCGGCGCTTTTTTCCCGCGATGGCTGGGACTCATGATCGAGATGGACATTAAAGACGTAAAATGATTTGCTGGAATTTTTGTCTGTCAGCAAAGCCCATGTACATATTCGCGTAATGTTGTTGCCCCAGCTCTTTGAACCGGGAATAGTTGGTGTATCGGAAAACCAAAATGTTTGAGTCGAGTCTATGGCAAATCTTTTAGTGGAAAAGAAGATGCACGAATGCTCTCCGGCCTGCTTTCCGTCGTCGCGGCCTACGCCAACGCATGTATAATCCGGCATCTGTTTGGTGAATTCATCAATTTGAAATTGCAGCGCTTCCTGGAGGCCAAAAATATCCGGGTCGAAAGCTTTTACAGTTGCAATCGTATTGTTCTTTCTGTACTGCCAGCTATCCTGTCCGTCATCGGCTGCGCCGTAACGAATATTGAATGTCATCACCCTTAAACTTTTGCCGGACGACTGCCCGTAAATGTTGAACGCAGCGGAGAACAAGGGCATTAAAGTAAACATAGAGTAGATGAACACAACCCGCAGAATTTTAGGAACGCTGTTTAATTCAATTTTGTTGTTCATGTAAAATCCGTAGTTTATTATTGTATAGCGAAAGTACTTTTTTTAATAAACAAAACAAAAAAATGAAAATAGGCAAATACGAATTATTCGCGGCTGAGACGGGAGTATTTGGATTGGACGGCGGCGCTATGTTTGGAATTATTCCAAAACCGTTGTGGAGTAAAACCAACCCGGCAGATGATCAAAACCGCGTAACGCTGCACGCGCGAAATCTTTTACTTGTCAGCGGCTCCAGAAAAATTTTAATTGACACCGGCATTGGGAATAATTGGGATGAAAAGTTTTCTCAAATATACCGGTTGGATCAAAACGAGTTTACATTATCAAAGTCGTTGGAAAAATTGAATGTAACGCCTGCCGAAATTACAGATGTAATTCTTACGCATCTTCATTTCGATCATACCGGCGGTTCAACTATGCTGATTGACGGCAAATGGATCCCGTCATTCCCCAACGCGAAATATCATGTTCAAAAAAAACATTTTGACTGGGCAATGAACCCGATTGAAAAAGACCGTGCGAGTTTTATTCAACCCCGCTTTCTTCCTCTTAAAGAAGAGGGACTGCTTAACTTTATTGAAGGCGATAAGCAACTTGATGATGAAATAGAAGTAATAACGATTAACGGCCATACAATATTTCAGCAAATGGTAAAAATTTCGGATTCTTCAAATACTGTTCTTTATTGCGGAGATCTTTTCCCGTTCGCCTCCCACATTCCCATACCGTACGTAATGGGATACGATCTTCAGCCGATGATAACAATCCAGGAAAAGAAAAAAATATTGCCTGCTGCGATTGAACAAAATTGGAAATTATTTTTTGAGCACGACCCGGAGGTAATAATGGCAACGGTAGCCGAATCGCAGCGCGGTTTTTCCATTGATAAAGTTTTCATAGAGATGCCATGATTGAAGATCTGGAAGGATTTAAAATGGTCTGCAAAATTTCAGAGCTTAAAGAAAAAATCGGTAAAAGATTTTTTGTAGACGACGTTGATGTGGCCTTATTTAAGGTAGATGGAAAAATTTACGCGCTTAGTAATATTTGTCTGCATCAAAAAGCCCAGGTAATTTATGATGGTTTTATTGAAGACGGAAAGGTTACCTGCCCGGTTCATGGCTGGCAGTTCGATCTTGCGACAGGAAAAATTCCAAACGGTGTAAGCGGTCTCGATTCATACGAGATTAAAATTATAAACGACGACGTTTACGTAAAGGTTTTCAAAAAAGAACTGAAATGGTAATTGCCAAATTGAAACGGCGTTAACCGATGAGGCTTACAAATCAGATAGTGATTGAAAAGGCAAAAGAACTCGGTTTTGACCTTGTGGGGTTTGCGCATGCCGAAATTCTTAACGATGAAACAGATCGATTAAAACAATGGCTTGATAAAGGTTACCACGCATCGATGGAGTATATGAATCGTAATTTTGAAAAGCGAAAGGACGTAAACAATATTCTTCATGGTGCGAAAAGTGTAATATCCCTTGCCGTTAATTATTATACAGACCATCATCACTCGGGTGAAAACGGATTCGGAAAAGTCTCCCGCTACGCATGGGGAAAAGATTATCATCTTGTTATTTGGGAGATGCTGGAAGACCTGGAGGATATGTTAAGGGGCATTGATCCGGATTTCGAATCCATAAGTTATGTAGATACCGGGCCGGTTATGGATAAAGCATGGGCAGTTCGTTCCGGCATTGGCTGGATG
>JAKAHQ010000120.1 GCA_021814855.1 Bacteroidota bacterium
GGAGCGGATCTGGTTGATGATCAGCTTCTGCGGGACCTGGTAGGAATTCAAACCGGGAACTGGTACAGCAACTACGATATCCAGCGGGGACAGGTTAGATTATTCCGGACAAATCTTTTTACATCGGCATCGGTACTGGGAGTTATTTCCGATACCAGCGGCAATGTGGTTCCTTTAATGATTATAGGAGATATAGGATTGATGCACGAGCTTTCCCCGGAAATTATTACCAACAACGAGGACAACACATTTAATCTCGGTCTCGCTTTGAATTTCATAAAGAAGAATTTTTTTGGCGAAGCCAGGAAATTTACATTGAGCACATCGGCAGCGGCGCAAAATGTTTCCGAATTTATTAAACATCCTTCGTTTGCCGATTCTGCATTTTACGGCTACGCGGATATACGCGCGTCGATAGAGCAACCTTTCCTTTTTGGAAAACCGATCAATACAAAGCTTGAAACATATTTTACATCACAGAAAAAGAAAGCGCAATATAATTCCAAATTATACGGCGCACGGCTGTCTCTCGATTTTGAATTGCCGCAGATTACCTACTTTACGTCATTTAGCAGCTACCTGAATATTGAACGCGCGGAATATAACTATCAAGCCCCTTATCTTATTGATTTAACAAGCACGGCTTTTCAGCTTCACGGAGCGGATAAAACATATGCCGATTCGTTAGCCGCTGCTTATGTAACGGATTCATTGGGAGGGCACCTGCTTTCCAAAAGTTTAAATGTGAATTTAGGAATGAATCTGCTTGCCAATAAAACCAACGATATATTTTTCCCAACACGCGGTTATGCTCTTTCATTTTTAATCGAGGATGGAAATTTTTTCCCCTACGCTATCAGCAAAATCTTTCATTCTTCTCTAAGTCAACCGGCATTTTTCAAAACTGTGGTCACGGCAACATTTTTTCCCCCGGTTTATAATTCCAATCTTGATGCGTTTGGAATTAAATTTAAAGTTGGGCAAATGTTTACTTACTACGGCGATAAGGCCGATATCTCGCTCAATCAAAGGTTATATGCAGGGGGAAGCAACTCTGTACGCGGATGGGCTACCCGTCAATTGGTTCCCCGCGAGGCAGAATTAAATTTAGCAAATCCATCTCAGGAAGATTTGGAAGCTGTTCTTGCCAAAGGCGCCGCCACCGGCGGATTTTTTCTGATGGAAGGATCGATTGAAACCCGGAATCGGCTGGCCGGCAAGGTTGGTTCCGCATTGTTCATTGATTACGGAAATACATGGAATTCCCCCCGCGAGTTTAGATTTACAGACGTTGCAGTAGCCGCCGGCTTTGGATTTAGATACTACTCGGATTTCGTTCCATTTCGTTTGGATTTCGGCTTAAAGGTATACGATCCTAACGATCGAAGAAGTTTCTGGAAAAAGGGTTTCTGGACAAACTTACTTCAAATTCAACTCGGAATTGGAGAAGCTTTCTAACTTATCTTTGAATTAAATGTCATTCTTTTTCGTGTAAAATTTTGAAAAAACGGCATTATCCAGTCTTGAATAAAGTACCCGTGCTTACGCAATTATTTGAAAATACCTTGAAATTACGCATACAGGGCATGTAAGGACTAATGCAGTCCTTACAATCCAATATACAGTCGATGAAAAGACTAATACAGCAGCTGCAATTTTATATACAGTTCATTAAATCATATATGCAGTATTTGCGACCATATATTCAGTTAATACAATTATAGATACAGTTGCTGAAGAGATAGATACAGTTCTTACAGACATTTATACGGTTAATGAAATTATGGATACAGAGCTTGCAGCTATATATACAGCCCGTGAAAACATGCATTCAGCAAGTGACTATATGAACAAGGTAGAAAAACAAGCATATGCCGACAGCGCCGCGGATTTGGGAGTGATTAAATCGCCGTGGGCAGTAGGCGGAAAGAAGGGGGCAAAGAAAGAAGAAGGACAGCCGGCAAAGTAACTGATAATGCTCAAGGTATGGACCTTGACCGCCGGGGAAGTGAGGAAAATAAAAAAAGGCGATCCGTTGGATCGCCTTTTTGCGTTACATACATTATAAAACACTTTGGTTAATTATTACTTGTTACTAACTCGGTAACGTTTATGGTATTGACGTCTTTGAAGTTCTTCGGTTTTTTAACCGAGCCGTTTTTCTTGTTTGAAACTTCAACCCGTATTTTATTTTCATCGATGTGATCATACTTGGCTTCTTTGTAAACGTAAACCTCGTTTTTGTAATTTCTCATTACAATGCGGTCGTCGTCTTTATGAAGAACATACTGCGGAAGAATCGGAATCTTACCGCCGCCGCCGGGCGCATCAATGACAAAGTGGGGAATAGCCAAACCGCTTATGTTGCCGCGCAGCTTGTACATAATCTCCAATCCTTTATCTATGGAAGTGCGGAAATGGTTTGCGCCGCGGGTTTCATCCGCCATATAAAGGTAATAAGGTCTCACTCTAATCTTAAGAAGTTTCAAGAAAAGTTCTTTCATCACATCGGCATCGTCGTTAACGCCGCGCATTAGTACGGCTTGATTGCTGACGGGAATACCCGCATCGGAAAGCATGCCGCATGCCTTTGTGCTTTCGGGTGTTATTTCCCACGGATGATTGAAATGTGTGTTTACGTAGATAGGATGATATTTTTTAATCATCTCAACTAACTTTGGTGTAATTCTATGAGGCAAAACGCACGGCATCTTCGAACCGATGCGTATAATTTCAATATGGGGAATCTGGCGCAGACGCTTCAAGATTTTTTCGAGCATCGCGTCCGTTAGCATTAAAGGATCGCCGCCGGACATAACAACGTCTCTAATCTCTTTGTGCTCTTCGAGATACTTGAAAGCGGATTCAAGCTGCTTCATCGAAATTTTATCTGAGTTGCCTACTTTTCTCTTGCGGGTGCAGAAACGGCAGTACATACCGCATTGGCTTGTGGTTAAGAACAATGCTCTGTCGGGGTACCTATGCGTAATATTCGGTACCGGGCTCATCGCATCTTCCTGAAGAGGATCTTCAAAGCCGTCCATATCTTCGAGCTCAGCTTGATCCGGAACGCATTGTTTCCAGATGGGGTCTCCCGGGTAACGGATAAGACTGAGATAGTACGGATTTATTCTTGCTTGAAAAAATTCGTCCAGACCTTCTGCCACATGCCTGTCGATGCCGAATTTTTCGACAAGCTGATCAACAGAATGAACACTGTCTCTTACCATTTGCTGCCAGAGTTCCATGATAGTTGCCCTTTATATTTTTTGCCCTTATGTTTTTATGTGTTTCCCGAATACAATCAAATCATCGTTGATTGCGTAAAAATCTTTTATCTGGGATACTATTGAGTAATTATTTCTCAAATAAAAATTTCTTGTGGCAGTATAACTATCTTTGGAAGAGGTCTCGGCAAGGACCCATCTTCCTTTATTTTCTTTCACAAAATTTTCCACGTGTTCGAGCAACTGTTTGCCGATACCCTTGTTTTGAATTTTAGGATCGACAACAATCCAGTACAAATCGAACACGCCGTCGGTTAGGGCTCTTTTACCGACGCAGTGATAACCTGCAATCTTTTTATCGTCCACATAAACGAATACATTATAATACTCATGGTTGGGATTGGCTAACGCCTCGTCTATAAGCTCCACGGCAACTTTCTTTTCCTCATCGCTGAAGTTGCTTGTGCTTTTAATTATAGAGACAAGACTCGGCCTGTCTTTAGCCTGCAGCTTGCGTATCATAAGTTATTCTCTTTAATGCAAACGTTGAGATTCTAAAAAGTAATTCGTCGTAAGCAATGCCGCTAGTATTAGCCGACCGAACAAATCCAGCGTCGGGAGAAATATCGGGATTGGGATTTACTTCGATGACGTACGGAACATTTTTACCGTTCAAGCGGATGTCCACGCGCGCGTAGTCGCGGCATTCCATAGCTTCAAACGCTTGACGTGCTATCTTTTCAATTTTTAATTTAAGTTTTTCATCAATCGGGGCCGGGCATCTAGGAACCGTATTCTGATAATAAACACTTTCGGGGGACCATTTGGCTTCGTAAGTAACAATCTTCGGAAGATCATCCGGTAATCCGTCGAAACGAATTTCGGAGATGGGGAGAATTTGATCGCCGAGAATCGCTACGTTTAATTCCCTGCCTTCAATATATTCTTCAATAAGAACTTCCTGCCTGAAGTTTGCAAATAAGTATTCCAATCTTTCTTTCATCGCGGCGTAGTTATTAACAACGGAGAATTCCGAAATTCCAATGCTCGCGTCTTCGCGCGCAAGTTTTAGAATAACCGGGAACTTCAAAAAGAATTTTTTCTCCTTAGGTATCTCGCCGAGTTCTGCAATCATGTGCTTCGGCGTTTTTATACCGTGAGACTGAAGTATTTGTTTCGTTCTGGATTTGATTAGACAATTTCCCAAAGCGATGGGTCCGTTGCCGGTGTATGGAATTCCGAGAAGATCGAACAAGCCGGCAACATAACTTTCGTAATTTGAATTGCCTTCAACCGATTCGACGAAATTGAAAATAAGATCGGGAGAGAAGTTGAGAATTTTCTTCATGGCGGATTTTATATCGCCGTTTACCGGAAGCGTCTCAACGCTCATGTATTTCTTCTCGAGGGATTTTTTAATGTTAAGGATCTGTTTTAAAAATTCCCTTTCCGAAAGATCGACGTTTTCTTTCTCTTCGGTTACGTTTTTGCCCAAGTAATTATCGTAGTACTTACTTGGTTCGTTAAAACAAATAAGAACCTTCTGTTCAAGATTCATAACAGATTGTGTCTCTTAGCCGCTATTAATAAAACTTTGTTGATCATTTCCTCGTAAGAAAGACCGTGAGCCCTTGCCGCTTTTGGAAAGCATGAGTTATCCGCCGGGTCCGGCAGCACACCCGGAACTGGATTAATCTCGATTACACTGGGCTCGCCGTTTTTATCGAGACGGATATCCACCCGGCTCCAATCACGGCACCTTAAAACTTTGTATGTCCGCAGCGCCACGTCCGAAATTTTATCGTAAAGATTTTTGTCTATATCGGCGGGGCAGGAAAATATATTTAAAGGATTGTCTCTTGTATCAACAACCCACTTGGCTTCGTAAGAATAGATCGGTACGAGTTCCTTCGGAAGCTCGTGAAGATTAATCTCGATTATAGGAAGAATTTCCACATCCATGCCGTTGCCCATGATTGCAACTGTAAACTCTCTTCCGGGGAGGAATTCTTCAACTAGGAACGGCTGATTATATGTTCTAAAATTTGCTTCAAGGCGTATGGTCAGTTCGTCTATGTTATTAACAAAAGATGAATTGAAAATACCCTTGCTCGATCCTTCGGCAATAGGTTTAATCATTACCGGAAAGGATAACATAAAGCCGTCGATATCGTCGAGCGATTCAACATATAAAAATTTCGGGGTTGGTATATTATAGTAAGATAAAACTTCCTTTGTACGCGCCTTATCGAGGCAAGTTGTAAGCGTAAGCGGATCGGAACCCGTGTAAGGAATGCGAAGCATATCCAGCATTGCAGGTATCTGCGCTTCACGACTGGCGCCGTTTGCGCATTCGGCAAAGTTGAAAACTATATCCGGCTTTATCTTTTTGAATTTTTCAAATGCGTCTTCGTTCGCTTCTACCATGTGAACGTTATGAAAGAGCTCAAGAGCGTCTTTAATTGAGTTGATTGTCTCGATCGTATCCCACTCTGCATAAGTATCGTTGAAATTTTCGGGAGAATTCGAGTTGAGAGAGAGAGGTTTCTTGTCGGAAAAATTTTTTTCTTCCGGTTTTACATTGTATGTGAGAGCAACACTTAACTTTTTATTTGGTAGATAGGAACTAATAACCATCCTTTTAATTTTTTCTGATGGAAATATAACCATTTAAAAATTTTTTGCAAGAAAATGTTCTCAAAAAATTTTTTTACGTGGAGACAAGCGTCGGAGAAAAATTTCGTCGGAGATCGGAA
>JAKAHQ010000121.1 GCA_021814855.1 Bacteroidota bacterium
TTAAGAATCATTGGAATGAGAACAATTATATTTCCGAGCGTAATTGTAATAAGCGCCTCCCACCAGTTCATACCGCCGGCAATCAACCCGCTTGCAAGCATGTAGGATGTAATACAAACGCTCATACCGATCCAGAGCGAAGCCACGTTGTATGTCCCCCATGAGCGTTCGTGAATTTTTGTGGGCGACAAATCTTTATTGAAGAAGCGCGAGTCCCCTACGCCGGAAAGATCGGTTTCGACCAAAGTCTCCGAAAAGAATTTATTCATTGTATTCCTTTTCTAAAAATAAAATATGAAACGATTGTCAATATGATTTTACATGACTACGGCAGTTAAAATCTTTTATCGAGCGATGTAAACGCCGGAATAATATTTTATAATTTTGGGCTGCCTAAATTCAATTCCATGCAGTGCCGTAAGTATCTCTCTTCATAAAATTTCCCCTTCCGGGTTTCCCGAGGAATTTATTGTTCTCTACAATTACTTCGCCGCGCGATATAACAATTTCTGCATCGCCTTTTATTTTTCTTCCTTCGAACATTGAATAATCCACTGCCATGTGATGTGTCTTAGCCGAGATTGTATGTTCCTTATCAGGATTCCAAATTACAATATCGGCGTCGGTTCCGGGAGCGATTGTTCCCTTGCGCGGAAAGAGTCCAAACATTTTAGCGGGTGCTGTAGAGGTTAATTCGACCCACCTGTTAAGTGTAATTCTTTTGTTAACAACGCCTCCGTCGTAGATTAGCTGCATACGATGTTCTATGCCCGGTCCGCCGTTCGGAATTTTTGTAAAGTCGTGTTTGCCTAATTCTTTCTGCTCATTGAAACAGAAAGGACAATGATCCGTCGAGATTAACTGAAGCGTATTTTTCTTTATGCCTGCCCACAGTTTTTCCTGGTGCCATTTTTCTCTTAACGGAGGAGTGAAAACAACTTTAGCGTCTTCGAAACCCGGTTTGTTCATATCGTCGAGCGAGAGAAATAAATATTGAGGACATGTTTCCGCAAACGCAGGCAAACCCCTGTCGCGCGCTTCGGCAACTTTTTCGAGAGCGTCGTTAGATGAAAGATGAACGATATAAACCGGTGCGCCGGCCATTTGAGAAAGAGCTATTGCTCGGTTAACTGCTTCTCCTTCCGCAGTTGTTGGCCGCGTTAAGGCGTGGTAGATAGGAGCTGTCTTTCCTTCTGCCAGAGCTTTTTGAACTATGAGATCAATAACCCCGCCGTTCTCGGCGTGCATGCAAACAAGCGAGCCGGTATTCGCGGTGTGCCGCATAGCTCTAAAAATTGTAGCGTCGTCGGACATCAACACGTTGGGATAAGCCATGAACAATTTGAAACTTGTTATTCCTTCTTTCACCATGTCGCTCATATCGCCAAGATCTGCTTCGGGCAAATCCGTAATAATCATATGAAAGCCGTAATCAATCGTAGCCAGACCCTCGGCTTTTTTCCACCATGTATCGAGCGCGGTGCGCATCTTTGTTCCTTTAGCCTGAGTTGCAAAATCAATAATCGAGGTTGTACCGCCGAAAGCCGCAGCGCGCGTTCCGGTTTCAAAGTTATCGCAGGAGACTGTTCCGCCAAAAGGCATATCGAGATGAGTGTGAACATCAATGCCGCCTGGAATTACATATTTTCCTTTCGCGTCGATTGTTTTGTCGGCACTTATATTCAGCGAAACGCCAATGGTTGTTATTTTGTCTTTCTCGACAAAGATATCGCCGGTGTAATCCTGCTCGGCGGTAATTATTCTTCCGTTTTTAATTAGGAGCGACATAATTTTTCTACTCCGACTTTGTTTTTAAAATTGTTGATGATCAATCATAACAATCATGTTCGATTCATCAATCCAAATGGAAATGATGTTAGTCAATGAATTTCAATTCCGTGCTTGCGCTGAAACTCAGCGAGCTTTTCCCAGGTTAACGGCTCGCCTCTTTTTCTAAACTCCGATGTCAATTCATTCCACGTCTTTGATGCCGAACCGTCGTCGATTCTTACCATTGAAATACAATTCTCTACGGGACAAACAAGAGAACAGAGTGCGCAGCCAACGCATTCATTTTCTCTGACTTCAGTTTTGTTATGCCCGTTTACAGGAATAAGATCGATGCATTGATGCGCGGCGTCTTCGCAAGCGATGTAGCACAAATTGCAATGGATACATTTTGTTTGATCTATTCGCGCGATTGTCCTATTCAATAAGTCGAAGTTCCCGAAATCATTTATTTTTGGAAGCGATTTGCCGCAGATTTGATCGAGAGATGTAATTCCTTTCGATTCCATCCAATTGCTCATTCCTTCAATCATATCACTTACAATACGGAATCCGTAATGCATAACTGCGGTGCAGACCTGTACGCTTGAAGCGCCGAGCAAAATAAATTCAAGCGCGTCTTTCCAATTGCTTACGCCGCCTATTCCGGAAATAGGAAGATTGATCTCCGGATCGATTGCAACCTGTGAAAGAAGATGAAGAGCAATCGGTTTTACGGCAGGACCCGCGTAGCCGCCGTGTCCGCCAAATCCGCCTACGTTTGGCTTCAACTCAAACGTATCGAGATCGATACCGATAATGCTGTTGATTGTATTGATTAATGAAATACCCGAAGCGCCGGCAGCTTTAGCCGCACGCGCGGGAAGCTGGATGTTACTTACATTTGGAGTAAGCTTAACGAGCACCGGAATAGTTGAAACTTCGGTAACCCATTCCGTAATCATTTGACAATACTCAGGAACCTGTCCTACGGCAGCACCCATACCGCGCTCGCTCATCCCGTGAGGGCAGCCGTAATTTAATTCAATGCCGTCGCAGCCGGTATCGATGGTTCGTTTTACTATATCGTGCCAGACTTCTCTTTTCGACTCGACCATCAAAGAGACAACTACTGCGCGGTCAGGCCAGAGTTTTTTTGTCTCTGCAATTTCTTTAAGATTGGTTTCGATGGGCCGGTCGCTAATTAATTCTATGTTGTTCAGACCAAGAATTTTTTGCCCATTGTAATCCAACCCGCCGTACCTGTTGAAAACATTCATAACCGGTTCGCCGATCGTTTTCCACACAGTACCTCCCCATCCATGCTCAAAAGCTTTGCAGTTTTGATAAGCGGAATTTGACGGGGGAGCCGAAGCCAACCAAAAAGGATTGGGAGATTTTATTCCGGCGCAATTAATTGAAAGATCTACCATGATTCATCCGATTGATTTCATGAATTTAAATACGCGTCGATACCATGTGCGGCGCGTTTGCCATCGTATGCAGCGTTAACGACTTCTTTGCCGCCGTTGATGCAGTCTCCGCCGGCAAATATTTTAGGATTATTTGTTTGATACGAATCTTGATCGACAATCACGCATCCGTCGCTATCAAGAGTTAGATTATGAATTGAATTAAGGAAACTTGATTTGGTTTCCTGCCCGATAGCTTTGATTACCATGTCGGCATTTATAACAAATTCGGAACCCGGGACAAAGACGGGTCTGCGTTTGCCTTTGCTGTCCGGTTCGCCGAGCTTCATCTTCAAACATTCTATTCCTTCCACAAAATTTTTACCTACGATTTTCTTTGGAGCGGTAAGAAAGTAAAACCCGATTCCGTCCTTCTTCGCGAGATCGTATTCAAAATCGTAGGCGGACATTTCAACATTGCTTCTTCGATAGATAATATATACTTGTTCGGCGCCAAGCCGCTTTGCTTCGGTGGCTGCGTCGATAGAAGTATTTCCGGCCCCGATAACCACAACCTTCTTGCCGAGAGAAACATCTTTCCAATTTTCCATCTTAACTTTCTCTATGAATTCGAGCGCGCCGACAACCCCGGAAAGTTCTTCGCCGGGAATGGAAAGTTGGGGACTTTCTCCAAGGCCGATACCGATGAACAACGCTTCATGTTTTTTTAGAAGCTCGTCAACTTTTACATCTGCACCAATTGTAACACCCGTTTTAATTTCAACGCCGAAAGATTTAATAAGCTCAACTTCTTTAAGACTGTCTTCCCTTCTCATCTTGTATGGCGCTATTCCCCAGGTATTTAGTCCGCCGGGAATTTTATTTGATTCATAAATTGTAACATCGTAACCAAGCAGAGATAGCTCGGCAGCGCAGGATAATCCAGCCGGGCCGGAACCGATAATGCCTATCGATTTTTTCTTCTTTTCTTTTTTATCAAACAGCCGCGGCATTCCTTTGGCAAAAAAATAATCCATTGCAAAGCGTTGGAGTTTTCCAATCTCAATCGGCTTTTCACCCTTAGCATTGTACACGCACGCGCCTTCGCATAAGACTGCCACGGGACAAGCTTTTGAACAAGTAAGCGCTACCCAATTTGATTGAAGGATTGTTTTTGCGGAGCCAAGCAGGTTTGAAGAGGAAATCTTTTTAATGAACGTCGGAATATCGATATGAGTAGGACAGCTTTTTGTGCACGGGGAATCATAACAGTAAAGGCACCTGTTTGCTTCGGCAACAGCCGAGTTGTTTGTAAACGGCGGATGAAGTTCGGCAAAATTCTTTTCGTATTCTTCCGCGCTTAATTTTGGAGCTAAGTTATTCATAGAAAATTCTCTTTCGAGGTATATGTTAAACGGTTACTATTCACAATGCTTCATCGGCAATAGACAAACACTCATCAAATGCTTCTACGGCTCTGTCAATCTCTTCTTGCTTAATTATCATCGGAGGCGCAATAACAAAATGACTTATCCATGCCTGCACATAGATGCCGCGCTTCATTATTTCAGCTGCTACTTTATCAACCAGCATTGGCCGACCTGCTACTTTATCTTCCTTTACATTGAACGGTTCTTTGGTTGTTCCATTCTTCACCAATTCAATTGCATAAAACAATCCGATTCCTCTTAAATCTCCAACCGACGGATGTTTTGCTTTCAGCTTCAGCAATTTTTCACCGAGATACTTTCCCATCCCGGCGGCGCGGTCGATTAGATTATTTTTCTTCAATTCGTTTATCGCAGCAATTGCCGGCGCAAGAGTTAACGGGTGAGCTTCGTAGGTATGACCGTGTGCAAAGTAATGATCGTTAAAATAATCCGCTATCTTCATTGTTGTTGCCGTCAACCCGAGAGGGACATAAGCGGAAGTAATTCCTTTTGCAGTTGTAAGAATATCCGGCTTTACATTCCAATGATCTACGGCAAACCATTTACCCGTTCTGCCCCAGCCGCTCATAACTTCATCGGCAATCATTAAAACATTATTATCGTCGCAAATCTTCCGCAGCTTCGGCAAATAATCATCGGGTGGAATTAAGATCCCGTTAGTACCTACAACCGGTTCAAATATTAGAGCGGCAACATTTCCTTCGTTCTTAATCATGTGCTCGATGTAGTCAGCGCAGGCAATGCCACAGTCTGGATAAGAATGTTTCATCGGACAGCGATAGCAATTGCATTCAGGCGCAAAAATTACACCGTCGATTTTGCCGGAGGGTTCGGCGGCCCACCTTCGAGGATCGCCGGTAGCGGAAATTGAAGCGGCGGTAGAGCCGTGATAAGAATTATATCTTGAAATAATTTTGTATTTGCCTGTGAACATCCGCGCAATTTTAATTGCGGCTTCGTTAGCTTCGGTGCCGGAGGTTGAGAAATAAAATTTTTCCAAACCTTCGGGCAATACTTCGAGCAAAAGTTTACTTAATTCGGCGCGCACATCGGTAGCAAACCCCGGTGCGGCGTAAGCAAGTTTCCTTGCTTGATCTTCAATTGCTTTTATCACTGCCGGATTTTTATGTCCGAGCGAAACACACATAAGCTGCGAAGAAAAGTCCAAATATTTTTTACCGCTCGAATCGGTAAAGTAACATCCTTCGGCGTCAACAATGTTTAAAGGTGTCCATCCTTTCTGATATCTCCATGTTCCGTAAGTATGCTTGGCTGTTACGGCTACAATTTCTTCCGGTGTCAAATTGTATTCTCCCGTTTCTAAATTCTACTTTTCAAGATTTAGAT
>JAKAHQ010000122.1 GCA_021814855.1 Bacteroidota bacterium
TTGATCTTTTAAGTCGCCTGGAATATCCTCCTCGGTAACTTTTTTAGAACCTGCCTCCCCGTAAGTGCACTTTTTCATTTTTACGAGGTCGATAATCGAATCGAAATTCAATCCGTCTTTTGCCGGAAATGAAACAACCGTAACATCCGGGCTTAAACGATTCTTTGCAACCTGTATTGTTTCGAAAAACTTGGAATGTTCGTTATCGCATTTGTTAATTATAACTGCGGCGGGAACTTTATACTTCCGGACATTCTCCCAGGTTTGTTCCGTGCCGACTTCAATTCCTTCCGCGCTTTTAATTACCGAAACAGCGAGGTCCGCAACATGGAGCGATGAAATAACCTGACCTATAAAATCCGGAAAGCCCGGAGTATCTAAAATGTTAATCTTAGTGTTATTCCATTCGAGATGAAGAGGAGATGTAGCAATGGAAATTTTTCTTTCAATTTCGTTCGAATTAAAATCAGAAGTTGTATTGCCTTCTTCAACTTTACCAATACGATTAATTTCACCGGCGGTGTACAATAGAATTTCCGATATAGTAGTCTTACCGCTTCCACCGTGACCAATAAGTGCTATATTTCTTATAGCTTCTGGATTGTACTCTTTCAAGATTGATTCTCCTTACACTTTGAACTAGAAAATTACTTATTCTTATACTCTTGCCAGAAAGCGTTAATGCCTCTGACAATTGCTCTGATATTTTTGATGAGATCGGCAGCCTGGCTTTGTGTTTCTCTAAACTTTGAAAGTGGTTTTAGATTTGTAACACGCTCTCTTAGGTTTTTTATAGAACGATCTATTTCATCCCAATAATTTTCTGCTTCCGTAACAATTCTGTTTGCGCGTTGAGTTACCTCTTTAAGATCGTCTAGCAACGGTACGGTATTCTTAACTATCTCGTGAATATCGTTGCGAACCATCTCAACTTGTTCAAATATTTTTTTAAGATAGATTATGACGAAAATACAAAGCGCGGAAGCAGATATGATTAATAATATTAGAAAGATGTCAACTAAAATCATACGGTCTAAGCTTCCTTTTCACTTTTGTAGGCACTTACGCCGGCTTTGATAGCAGATTTTAATCTGTCGCTTTCCTTCTCAATTTTCTCTTTGCCGGCTTGAACAAGGTTACCTGTTTTGTCTTTTGCATCGGAAAGAATTTTTTCGGCTTCGCCTAATAACTCGTCAACTTTTTCTTTGGTATCAGCCACTAATCTTTCGGATTTTTTTTTACCCTCATTGATTAACTGGTTCGCTTTTTCTTTTGCGTTGGAAAGATACTGTTCGGCATCTCCCATTAAATCCTGAGATTTGTTTTTAATGTCTTCGCGTAATTCTCTGCCGGATTTTGGAGCGAATAGAAGAGCTATTATTGAACCAACAGCCGCACCGGTTAAGAATCCGATTAATAAACCTTTACCCAATCCGTTTTCTTCGTTAGTCATCTTAAACCTCCATCGGTTATGTTTGAAGTGGTGCCAAAATACTAACAGTGCATTCTAAAATCAAGGATAGAAACGTCTCCAACTAAACTAAGGTGAACGAGCGTTAATGAAGGTTGAGAAAAAAAATTATTGAAAAAGATAGAGACGATCCGACGGATCGTCTCTGCGTAAAGAAGAATTACATATTTTTAATTATAGCGCGTCCAAAGTCCGAGCAGCTTAACTCGGTAGCGCCTTTCATAAGACGGGCAAAATCGTAAGTAACCGTTTTGGATTTGATAGCTTTACCCATTGCTTTTTCGATAAGTCGCGCTGCCTTATTCCATCCAAGATAATCAAACATCATTACACCAGATAGGATTACCGAGCCTGGATTAACTTTATCGAGACCTGCATACTTTGGCGCAGTTCCGTGTGTAGCTTCAAATACGGCGTAATGGTAACTCATGTTGGCGCCGGGCGCAATTCCTAATCCTCCAACCTGCGCAGCACAAGCATCTGATAAATAATCGCCGTTCAAATTCGGCGTGGCTAATACTTCGTATTCGCTTGGACGCAACAATACCTGCTGGAAAATACTGTCGGCAATTCTATCCTTAATTAGTATCTTACCTTCCGGCAGTTTGCCGTTATAATTTTTCCAGAGTTCATCCTCGGAAACAGTTTGCTCGCCGAAGTATTTCTTTGCCGTTTGATAACCCCACTCTTTAAATGCGCCTTCGGTAAACTTCATAATGTTGCCTTTGTGCACAAGGGTAACGTTGGTTTTCTTATTCGCGATTGCAAACTCAATGGCTTTCTTTACCAATCTTTCCGAACCGAATTGGCTAATCGGTTTAATTCCGATTCCGGAACCGGTTCTAATATTTTTCTCAAATTTTTTGTTGATGTACTTAATCAAATCCGCCGCTTCTTTTGTTTCGGATTTAAATTCGATTCCGGCGTAAACATCTTCAGTATTCTCGCGGAAGATTACAACGTTGAGATCCTGCGGTCTCTTTACCGGGCTTGGCGTTCCGGCATAATATTTAACCGGGCGTACACACGCAAACAAATCCAGTTCCTGACGAAGCGCGACATTCAAACTTCTTATTCCTCCACCGACAGGTGTAGTAAGAGGACCTTTAATAGCAACGATATATTCTTTAATTGCATCAAGGGTTTCTTTAGGCAGCCACTGATTCTTGCCGTAAGTTTTAACGGCTTTTTCACCGGCATAAATTTCCATCCATTCGATTTTCTTTTTACCCTTGTACGCTTTTTCTACAGCGGCGTCAAAAACCATTTTCGACGCGAACCAAATATCCGGGCCGGTGCCGTCCCCCTCAATAAAAGGGATTACCGGGTTATCCGGAACTACTAACAGATCATCCTTAATCGTAATTTTTTCACCGACGGCAGGCACAACTATTTTTTTGTATTTAGGCATTATTACTCCGTGTTTAATCTATATATAATTGATTGCGATTCATCATAACATGTATTCCCCCGTTTACCACAATTAACTGTAAATATTTTTTATAAAATTAATGAGAATCAAAATAAATCCAAACAACAAAAATATTGGAAATATCTGGATTAAGTGCAGAAGAGTTATTTCACTATAAAATCTAAATTATTCTCAACAGCATATTATACAACTTGGCAAGCGGCAAACCCACCACGTTATAATAGCAGCCGTCAATTCGTTCAACGAATACGGCGCCAAAATCGTCTTGAATGCCGTAAGCGCCTGCCTTATCCATGGGGCTGCCGGTTTTTATATAATCTCGAATTTCCTTGGGACTTAGCTTTCTAAAAGTAACTTCCGTCCTTACATAATCGACAATACTTTTATTCTTCGAAATATTATTTACGAGAATACCCGTGTAAACCGAATGAGTTCTGCCGCTTAGCTTAGACAATATTTTGAATGCGTCCTTTTCATTTTTGGGTTTACCAATTATTTCATCGTCAAGCATGACAATCGTATCGGCAGTAATTACAATTCCCACTTTTACCTTTTTCACGGCAGCTTGGGACTTATGCTTTGCAAGTCTCTTAACGGTTTGAATAGGATGCTCACCATCAAACACCTCTTCATTCAAATCGACAGAGAAAGAAGTAAATTTTAATCCAAGTTGCTTAAGAAGCTTTCTTCTGCGCGGAGATTTTGAAGCAAGATAAATTTTGATATCAGATTTGATCATCTTTAGAAATTACCGCGTGATGAAAAATGGGAAGTGAAACAATCTACTAACGGAAGAGGGCTTTTATGCTGCCCCATGTTCTTTTTACGCTAGATACATTGTGAGGAACCGCAATTTCGCCTGAATAAGAAACCGAGCCGTCGTTATCAACAATTCTTAACCTGTAAACATAGAGCTGATCGTAAGTCTTGAAAGCAGTCTGGTCAACGTATTCATAATTTTTATCTTCACGGGGGTGAACCGTTCCCACTTCCATGAAGGAACCGTTAACAGTTTTTCTTTCAACAACAAATTGACGCAGATTGGTTTCGGAAATAGTTTGCCAATCGAGAATAATATTTCCTCCGCTTGATCTAGCTGTAAATTTAAGAAGATCAACTCCGGCGAATATCAATCCGGCGGCAATGATTACGAGCAGTATGGTTGATTTAATTTTCATTCTTTTGCTTGTTAAATATATCCCACCAAGACATATTTGTCAAGTTATAAATTCAAACTTTTTGAAAGTTCTCCCAACTGCCAAATTTGAATTTAATGAATATTACAAATGAATAAAGAATTACATAAAACGGCAAAGCAAACCACGCACCTACCAAACCGAATTTTAAGAATACCCCGAGGAAATAGGCAATTGGGACAAATACAAACCAGTTTACAATCACTTCGGATAGCATTACGTATAATGTTTTACCCGCGGCTTGAAGTCCGTTTGCGAGAACCACCCCGATTGCGTAAAAAATTTGTCCCAGCCCGGCAATCCTAAGCGCCGGTACTGCCGTTTCAATTATATGATGATTATTTGTAGTGAGAATTAAAACTGCCCTCGGCACAAAAACAAAAAGCATTCCTACAAAGATTGTATAGATTGTTGCGATTTTGCTCGTCTCGAATCCGTAATGCTTTGCCATTTTGATATCTCCGCCGCCAAGACTATTTCCGACCAGGGTTTGAATCGCAATCCCGAAACCAAAGCAAGGCATCAAAGAAATTTGAAGGGCTGCAAATACCACGGTGCTTGCCGCCTGTTGATCGGTACCAATTAAACCGGTAATGGCTATAAAACTTAAAAATCCTACCAGGATAAAAATATTTTGAAGCGACACCGGCAGCGAAATTTTTATTATCGATTGAGCAATACTCTTAACAAACTTAAAATTTCTGAAGTAATGAAATTTGTGACGGAAGTCAGGAAGCATAGAAACGGTTAGGTAAAATATTGCGTCGCAGATAGTTGCAAGTGTGGAACCAAGACCGGAACCGGCAAGTCCCATACCCGGTATTCCGAAAGCCCCGTAAATCAAAAAGTAATTAAAAACGATGTTCAATAAATTTATAAGAACAGCCGAGTACATGAAAATCTTAGTCTTCCCAATTCCAAAATAAAATCCCCGGTAAGAAACGGTGATTAAGAAAAAAGGAATTCCCATAAAACGGTAATGAAGAAACTGACCGGCATAGTATGCAACTTTTGGATCGACGGCGAAGAATCCGGCAATATCATAAGAAAAATAAACTACCAATCCGGCTACAACTGCGCCAATCATAAATGCCAGTATTAACGAAACATTTAAGATTTTTCCACATTCCTCATATTCTTTGGATCCAAACCTGCGAGCTATTAAAACGTGAGTCCCCGTAGCAAGACTTGAAAATAAACTAACAACCGCCCAAGTGGCAATAACACCAATTCCCATAGCGGCTAAGTAATATTCCGCGTTAGGCAAACGACCTACCATCGCGGTATCAACAAGCGATACAACCATCTGTGTTGAAAGCCCGGCTATGGCTGGGAGGGCAAGCTTCAATATGTATTTATGATCCGAAGACAATCCGATTAATTTTATGACGTGCAAAAATATTGAATTAATTGCCACTATGAAACCGTAAACTTGTAAATATTCATTTTACTTCCCCTCGCCGTCCTATCAATATAAAACTTGCCTGCCGTAACAAGGTTTACTATTTTGCTAATAAGAACTGCTTCCTAAAAGCGAAAAAACAGATGACAAAGCAGGAAGAAATAAGATATTTAGTTCATACGCTCGGCATTAAACCCGGTTTGATAGCAGAAAAACTTGGAATGAAAGTGCAGACATTCTCTTACCTTATTAATGAAAGTCCGCAATTCGACGACGATCTTTACAAACAAATCAAGCAAATCATCGACGATTACCAGTTTGAGTTAAACCTATTTGATAACGAAACGAGCGAAAATTTGGATTTGTTCAGTGATGACCAAATTCAATTTGGTATTGGAGAACGAATTCGTCTTTTTGCAAAAAGAAAATACGGTACATTAAAAAAACTT
The DNA here is from genome assembly GCA_021814855.1 of Bacteroidota bacterium. The sequence continues at coordinate 5,951 of JAKAHQ010000122.1, forward strand.
GCCGAGG
>JAKAHQ010000123.1 GCA_021814855.1 Bacteroidota bacterium
GAGCTTTTCTTTTTTATTCGAAGTCTGAATGATATTTAATTTAAGATTGGTGCGTTCAAATCCCTTAACAAATACTTTTGGATTTACCATCCCAAGTTGTTCAATTATATCTTTTCGAACATCGTCTGTTGCGGTAGCCGTAAATGCCGATACGTTTTTTGTGCCGATAAAATCGATGAATTGTTTAATCTTTCGATAGCCCGGCCGAAAATTGTGTCCCCATTCGCTGATGCAGTGCGCCTCGTCTACAAAAACATAAGAAGGATTCAAAGCTTTTATCCTTTCGGCAAAATTTTGGGCGGATAATTTTTCCGGTGAGAGGTATAGAATTTTTATCGAACCGCTGGCTATATTGTTTAAAACTTTCTCGGCTTCACGAAAGTCTAATGAACTGTTGATAAAAGCTGCAACCGTTTGCTGCTTGTTGAGAGAATCAACCTGGTCTTTCATCAGCGCTATTAACGGCGAGATCACGATTGAAAAAGTTTCGGAAAGCAGCGCTGGAACCTGGTAGCAGATCGATTTGCCGCTGCCAGTAGGAAGTACGGCTAAAACATTTTGATGATCGACAATTGCCGATATAATTTCTTCCTGGCCCGGTCTGAATGACGTATAACCGAAATATTTTTTTAGAATTTGCTGGGGCTGCATTATTATTGAAAATTTTGTTTGATTACGTCAATTGTAAATATATCTTTCTTTTTATAATTATCACAGTTATACCATATGCTTAAGATTAACAACGTCTCTAAAAATTTTGAAAACGTCAAAGCACTTCAAGATGTCAGTCTGGAAATCTTGCCCGGCGAATTTTTTGGATTACTTGGACCCAACGGCGCCGGAAAATCTACGTTGATGAATTTGATCATCGGTTATCTCGATCCGGAAGCCGGAGATATATCTTTTAACGGCAGCAAATTTTCTTACAAAGATATTGAATGGCGAAGCCGCATCGGTTATGTGCCGCAGGATATTTCTTTATACCTCGAACTGTCGGCCTACCAGAACTTAAAAATATTCGGCAGGCTATATAATCTCGAATCAAAACAACGGGAGAAAAAGATCGCCGAAGTTCTTGAGCTCGTTCAGTTATCCGATAGGAAGAAAGACATTGTTAAGGATTTTTCCGGCGGAATGAAAAGACGGCTTAACATTGCCGCGAGTCTTCTGCATGATCCCGAAGTAATTCTTTGCGATGAACCTACGGTTGGCGTCGATCCCCAATCCCGCAACGCAATCTTCGATATGCTGATCGAGTTGAATAAAACAGGCAAGACAATCGTTTACACGACACACTATATGGAAGAAGCAGAGAGAATGTGTACGCGGCTCGCTATTATCGATCACGGTAAAATTATTGCCAAGGGAACCCTGACCGACCTTATAAATCTTCTCAATCAAAAAGATACCGTTAAAATCAGAAAGACTTCTTTAGTCCAGAATAAATTACTGCAGCTTTCTGAAATCGGTAAAATTTCCGAACAGGATTTTTATGTTGAACTGATTCCAGACGGAAATTATAAAACGGCGTCAAAAATTTTTAAGAAGCTGGAAGAAATTGGCATTCCCGATGAACTAATTCAAATAAACCGGGCTACTTTGGAAGATGTATTTCTCACTCTAACCGGAAGGAGTCTAAGGGATTGAAAACTATTCTACGGTTGATTGTAAAAGATTATATAAGATTCATAAAAGATAAACCGGCTGTTGTGCTGACTTTTCTCGTTCCAATGGTTTTGATAATTATTTTCGGCTATATCTTCGGCGGCGACGGCGGTCCGCGCGGCAAAGCCCAGATTATCTTAGTCAATGAAAGCAATTCAGTCGTAGCTAAGTTTATCGAGCGGCAGTTGGATTCTTCAAATGCGCTTCAAACAGTCAAAACTTACAAACTCGAAAACGGAAACAAACCTGTTAAGTTCGATGAACCAACCGCCGTTAAATGGGTGAAGGAAGGAAAAATTTCTGCCGCTGTTGTGATGCCTAAAAATTTCTTTACGGATACTTCTTCAACTGTAAATTTCAAATTCTATTACGATCCTAAAAATGAAATTGAGTCATCAATTATACAGGGTAACATCCAACAGATTATTATGACGCAATCCGCGCGTCTTATGCCGGTGCTAATGCAAAGAAAGGCGTTGAAATATCTCGGCGGGGACAGTACAAAACAATTTATCCGGAGTCTTGGTAATATCGGTCAAAAATATTTCGATGTACCTGCCGATTCGTTTGTAAATCGTATGACTCATGTCGACTCAGCTTCACTGTTTGCCTCATCAAAAGATACAGGTAAAACAAGCGAAAATAATTTTATGTCTAACCTAATTAGCTTTGATAAACAACAGGTCGTTGGTGAAAAGGTAACAAATCCCGGTTTAACGCGAACGGTTGGCGGCTGGGCAATCATGTTTCTTTTATTCTCGCTCACCGGCGCCTCAACGTCTTTGTTCGAAGAAAAGCAGGAAGGCACAATGAAGCGGCTTCTTTGCATGCCGGTTACACGATCGCAAATTCTTTGGGGAAAGTACCTGTACACTTTGTCATTGGGTGTAATTCAATTATTGGTGCTGTTTATATTTGCCTGGATGTTTTTCAGTATCGATATCTTTTCCAATTTCGGCAACCTAATGGTGGTAATAATTGCCTCTGCGGCTGCTGCAGTTGCGTTTGGAATGTTGATCACGTCATTCGCAAAAACATTGAGCCAGGCCAGCAGTATTAGCACTTTATTAATCCTTGTGATGTCTGCTATCGGAGGCTCGTGGTTCCCAACATCATTATTGCCTGGTTGGATGCAGACTGCTTCCAAAGTTACAATAACGTATTGGTCGGTCGAAGCGTTTTTGCAGGTTTTGTGGCGACAAGCGCCGTTCGTAATTTTGTTGCCGAATATTTTAGTTTTATTGTTGATGGCCCTTGCTGTAAATTTTTATTCATTAATACGATTTAGAAGAGGACAAATATTTTGAACGAGCTCAGTGTTGAAGTAAATGGTCTAACAAAGATTTATCGCGCCGGACTCAAGAAAAACAGGGTAACTGCGCTTAAAAATTTTAATCTATCTGTTACATGCGGAAATATCTTTGGCCTTCTGGGACCGAACGGAGCGGGCAAAACTACTCTAGTTAAAATTTTGCTGGGAATTACTTTTCCAACCGATGGTAGCGCCAAAGTGTTGGAAGAAAGTATTTACAACTACGAAATTAGAAAACGTGTTGGTTACTTACCGGAAAATCACCGGTTCCCATCGTACTTTACAGCCGAACAGCTTCTGAAATTTGTGGCCGAGATGACGGGATATGCAAACAGTAATCTTAATACCCGTATCGATGAGTTGCTTGATTTGGTAAAGATGCATCGCTGGAAGAAAACCAAGATTAAAAAATATTCCAAGGGTATGATGCAGAGAATAGGGTTGGCCCAGGCATTGATAAATGATCCCGACTTGATATTCCTGGATGAACCAACGGACGGTGTTGATCCGATAGGGCGGAAGGAAATTCGCGACATCTTGAGTGAGTTGAAATCTCAGGGCAAAACAATTTTTGTTAACAGCCACCTTCTTTCCGAAGTAGAATTGATTTCCGACCGCGTCGCTATTCTAAATAAAGGCGAGTTGATAACGGAAGGCACAGTAGAGGATATTACCACCAACAAGGAATTGTATAAAATTTCTTTCGATGATAAATTGCCCGGCAGTATGCTTGAGAATGAATTAAAGGATTATTCGGTTCGAACGAGTGATAATAATTCTTATTCGATAAAGGTAAATGACATCTCATCGCTGAATAGATTTATAGATGAAGTGAGAAAGCACAATCTTAATATTTACTCTATCGTTCCCCAGAGAAGTTCGCTTGAAGAAATGTTCATTACACTTATTAAAGAATCAGATGAGAAGAATAACAAATGAAAAATACCTGGATAATTACAAAATTTACTTTGCAGGAAGCGCTGGCCCGTAAAAATTTTATAACATTTTTTGCTGTATCGTCTTTCGTTATTCTTATAATCATGGCAATTTTTGTTACTACGGATTTGAGCAATTACACGTTTGTAGCTCAGATGAAATCCCAGCAGTTCGACCTTAGAGCGGAAGTTGCAAAATTTTTTAGAGTGCTTGTAATTCTTCCTCTTTTCGGCGGCGGATTATTTTTAGCAATCTTTTCCGTCTCCAGTTTTATACCCAACATGCTGGAGAAAGGGAATATCGACATATTTCTTTCCAAACCTATTTCGAGGAATCAGCTTTTACTCGGCAAATTTTACGGTGGAATCCTTGTCGTATTTATTAATGTGCTCTATTTGGTTCTCGCAATCTGGTTGATGACCGGCGCTAAATTTGGCAGTTGGGATTTATCTTTTTTGCTGGGAGCGGTTTCAATTACATATACCTTTGCCGTGCTTTATGCAATGATAATTTTGATCGGCATCCTAACTCAAAGCTCGGTATTAGCCATGATGCTCTCATATATAATTTTTTTCATCCTCTCGCCTTTGTTAGCCTCGCGAAATGAATGGGGTAGAATCATCCACAACGATTTTATCAAATCCCTCGTAGATCTGTTATACTACATCGTTCCCAAGACTTCCGAGTTGGGGTCAATTACCAAAGATTTGGCCGTAGGTAGCCAGATACAAAACTATCAGCCAATTTTTTCTTCATTCCTTTTTATGATTCTCAGTCTTGTACTTAGCATTTTTATTTTTAATAAAAAAGACTACTGATAGCTCGAATAAGCTCTGCTTTTTAGATATTTTAGTGGTACAGATATTGCTCTTTTAGGTTGCTTTGAATAAGTGTGCCTATTAACGGAATTAAAAAGAGAAATTAAATGGCTGAAGAAAAATTAAAACTTGAAGATCTCCTTGGTGGGGTTCAAAGAAGCGAAGAAAGCGAACGGATAGATTACGTTGCAATTATAGGCGGCGGTGTAATGGGCCAGGGTATTGCCCAAACTATTTCCGCTGCAGGAATTGATGTGCTGCTCGTTGAACGGGACGAGAATCAACTTGCCAGGGCATCCGAAAATCTCAAATCATCGATGGAAAGGGAAATTTCCCGTTGGGCAATGACTACCAGCGAGATGAAATCGATTCTTAGCAGAATCAAGTGGACTACGGATGTAAACGAAATTCCAGAGTGTGATCTGATAATCGAAGCCGTGGATGAGAACTATGAACTGAAGAAAAAAATATTTAAGGAACTCGATGCGATTGCTAAACCGGATACGGTTTTTATTTCTAATACTTCAACGCTGAGTTTGACAAAAATTGCCGAAGTGACAGACCGGAAAGAAAAAATTATCGGTATGCACTTCTTGAATCCCGTTCCGAAAGTGCCGTTGGTTGAACTTGTACGCGCTCTTAATACTTCCGATAAGACTGTTGAGATAATAAAAAAATTTGCGGCACGAATTGGTAAAACCGCAGTTGAAGTTTATGAATATCCCGGCTTCGTAACAACGCGCGCAATTGTTCCGTTATTAAATGAAGCAATGCACATACTTTTGGAAGGCGTTGCAAGCGCGAAAGATATTGACACTGCTATGAGACTCGGATACAATTTTAATATGGGCCCCCTCGAAATGGCCGACTCTATGGGATTGGACGAAGTGCTTGCATGGATGGAAACATTGTGGGCTACTTTAGGCGAGCCGCGCTACCGCCCGTGTCCCATTCTTCGCAAACTTGTACGCGAAAGAAAGCTCGGCAAGAAAACCGGCGAAGGATTTTTTAAATACGATGCAGACGGTAAAAAAATAAATTGAAAATACAGAGGTAGTAATGAAAGTTTTGGTTTTAAATTGCTGTAGTTCTTCGATTAAATATCAATTTATTGATACAAACGAACAACTTGCGCTTGCTAAGGGAATGGTCGAAAGAATCGGGATGTCCAGCGCGGTATTAACTCATGTGCCGCACGACAAAGAGAAAA
>JAKAHQ010000124.1 GCA_021814855.1 Bacteroidota bacterium
AACGCTTTCGGTACAAAAGATTTGGAAGGTGCGGATTATAGGGCTTGTAAGAATTTCGGCCCGCTCTATAGATAAAAAAGTTGCAACGCTAACTAATCAAAAAGTTTCACAAGGAAATAAATATGGATCTATCAAGAATGTTTAAAACCGAAGACGGTAAGAACTATATTTTCACATTTGTTCTTGTTAGCACACTATTTTTATTATGGGGAACGTGCAACGGAATGATCGATGTAATGGATAAACACTTCCAGGATTATTTACACTTATCAAAAGCACAATCTGCATGGGTTCAGTTTGCGCATTATCTCGGGTACCTTTTGATGGCGCTGCCAGCAAGCTGGCTTGCGCGCAAGCTCGGGTATAAGGGCGGTATTATTGCGGGACTTTCTCTTGTATCGCTTGGCGGTTTCTGGTTCATACCCGCCACAAGCATCTCCGCGTTTTGGGCTTTCCTTCTGGGAGTTTGTTTAATTGCAATGGGTCTAACTATTTTGGAAACAGTTGCCAATCCGTACACAACAGTGCTTGGTCCCAAGCAGTATGCGGCAACAAGAATCAACTTTGCGCAGTCGTTCAACGGCATCGGTTGGATACTCGGCCCAATTATAGGCGGCACATTTTTCTATTCTTCGCAGGGAGCAGATGTTGCACAGGGACGGCTTTATATACCTTATATGGTTGTTGCTATTATCGTTCTTGTGATGGCCGTCATTTTTTATTTTGCGAATGTTCCGGATCTAAATACGGAAGACGAATATCATTTGAGCGATTCGAAAGAAGAGGGAATTAAACGGTCCATCTGGAGGCACCCGCATTTTACCGGCGCGGTTCTCGCTCAGTTTTTATATGTTGCAGCGCAAGCAGGAATTTTCAGCTTCTTTATTAATTATATGATAGAAGAAATTCCTGCTATCTCTCAATCGCTTGCAGGGAACTGGTTCTTTAAAGATCGTGCAGTGCTTCGCGGCGGAAGTTATTTTGTAAATGAGCAGGGAGCTACATTTTTGCTCGGTACAATCGGGTTCCCGCTCTTCCTAATCGGCCGGGCATCCGGTGCTGTTATTCTAAGAAAATTAAAAGCTCACAGAGTGCTCGGCACTTATGCGTTAATAAATGTATTTCTTTGCGGAGTTGTGGTTCTAAAACTTGGCTGGATTTCCGTAGCATCCGTATTCCTAAGTTTTTTGTTTATGTCGATAATGTTTCCAACAATTTTCGCGCTGGGTATCTACGGGTTGGGGGTGCAGGCAAAGCGAGCTTCGGGTTTCATTGTTATGGCAATTATCGGCGGGGCAATTATGCCCAAGCTGATGGGATATCTCGGAGATGTTTATAATATGTCGGTCAGCTTTTTAATGCCAATGTTTTGTTTTGCCGTTGTAGCAATTTATGGATACTTATGGTCAAAACTGAGCGGCGTTGAAAAAATGGAAAAGATTTCTTCGCTTAAAGGACATTAATTCTTGCTGGAACATGTCAATGTATTGCGAATCGATAGATTATTCGAAAGTGATCTAATAATTTTGGGAGCTGGTAATGCTGATCGAAAAAATTGAAATGCGTCACATTAAGATGGTTTTAGAATCTCCGTTCGAAACTTCGACGGGTGTTGAATATGACGAAGAACATATTATAGTCAGCGTATTTTCGCAAGGACTAACCGGCTGGGGCGAGTCTGTTGCTGAGGGAACGCCTTTTTATTCGTACGAGACTGTCCAAACCGTGTGGCACATTTTAAAAGATTTTTTAATTCCGGGGTTGCTCGGTAAAAATATTTTATCCGTTAAGAATGCAATTAAACTTGGCGATCGCGTGCGCGGTCATCGTATGGCAAAAGCCGGGTTGGAATCTGCTCTGTGGGATTTATTCGCAAAGGCGGAAGGGATTTCTCTTTCGAAAATGCTGGGCGGCATACGAGATAAGGTTGACGTGGGTGTGAGCATCGGCATACAATCCGATGTAGCTGTGCTGCTTAAAAAGATTGAAGACTACCTTGCGGAAGGATACAAAAGAATAAAAATTAAAATTGCGCCCGGCAGAGATTTGCAGTTTGTCAAAGCTGTTCGAAAAGAATTTCCGGATATATTATTTCAGGTTGACGCAAACTCCGCTTATAGTCTTGATGATGCCGGGTTGTTCAAAACTATGGATGATTATAATCTTTTATTGATTGAACAACCGCTTGGTTATGACGATATTTATGAGCACTCAAAACTTCAAAAAGAATTGATCACGCCGATTTGCCTTGATGAAAGCATTCACTCTCTAGCGAATGCCCGCGCAGCATTGGGGTTGAACAGCTGCAAGATAATAAATATCAAACCGGGTCGAGTTGGGGGATTCACGGAGTCTAAATTAATTCATGATTTGTGCGTCGTGCAAAACATTCCGGTATGGCACGGCGGTATGTTGGAATCAGGAATTGGACGCGCCGGTAACATTGCATTGGCCTCGCTTCCTAATTTTACTTTGCCCGGAGATATTTCGGCAAGCAAAAGATATTACAAGGAAGATATCGTAGAACCAGCATTTGAATTAAATCCTGACGGAACTATAACTGTTCCTGTAAAACCCGGCATCGGTGTAGAAGTGGCCATGGATAAACTGGAAAGAGTAACTGTAAGAAAAGAAGTATTCAAAATGTGATTCGGAGATTCTGAAAAAAATTTGCGCTGACATAAATTGAGGTTAACGCAAATTATGTAATCTATCATCAAAGAGAATCGATACTTGAAAAGTAAAAACTATCTAATCTAAAATTTGCATATATCTTAACCAAAAAAATGTGCGTTACCGAATGATTCCGTAGAAATATGTATAAATATTTTCTTTGTCCCCGATTCTTCAGCTCTCATAAAATCAATCGCATTAAGTGCGTACGGTAGATAAAAATTATTTGTTCTCCGGTCTAACATTCTCGAATTATTCTGCTCAATACTATAGGTTCGAAATTTAATTTATTGCGATATTGCTAAATCGTTTAACTAAATTTTTTATCCGATTTGCTGTCTGTGATGTATATAAAGCTAAAAAATAAAGAATTGGATTCCAAAAATTAACTTGACATAAAAGTCATGTTGAATTATATTTGAATCAGTTAAACGTTTAACCTAACTTATGTCATATACAATCAAAGATGTAGCAGAAAAAGCAGGCGTTTCTACCGCCACAGTTTCTCTTGTAGTTCATAATCATAAGCGGATTTCACCCGAGACACGCAAGAAAGTTTTGAAGGTTATTAAGCAGCTAAATTACTATCCGTCGAGATCGGCAAGGGGACTAGTTTCCAAAAAAACAGGAAACATTGGCTTTGTTCTTACTGAAGATCACTTCTTAAAAACCGAACCGTTTTATACGAGAATATTTTTAGGAACCGAGTTCGCAACACGGGAAACAAATTATTATGTGCTGCTTACAACTGTGGATTCTAATTTTGAAAAGAGCTCTCCGCTTCCGCGTTTTATAGAAGAGAAAAGTGTCGATGGTCTTATCATCGCCGGTAAAGTACCGCTTCCGTTTTTAGACCGCGTAAAACAAATTGATATTCCTGTGGTGTTTGTTGACTATTATCCTCCGCACGGCGACTTTCCCGTTGTTATGATAGACAACATAAAAGGAGGAATGCTCGCCACTCAACATTTAATAAACCTGGGAAATACTAAAATCGGATTTGTAGGCGGCGACCTTAATCATCCGAGTATTTCCGATCGGCTTTATGGTTACAGAAAAGCTCTGGCGCAGGCTTCGATTGATATAAATGAATCGTATATCAGCACGGAAGAACAGAACACTACAAAGCAAACAGGCTATTCGGCAGCGGAAAAATTATTTAACAAAGCCGCAGATATTACAGCGGTCTTTGCTTGTAACGATGCAATGGCACTTGGAGTATTACAATATTTAAAAGAGCATGGATACAAAGTGCCCGACGATATAGGTTTGATCGGCTTTGATGATGTTGAATCTGACCTTCTCGTTGAACCGACTATCAGCACCATTAAAGTCCCTAAAATTGAATTGGGCGTTGAGGCGATGAAACTAATTGTAAATGTAGTGGAAAATATCGATTCGTCCCCAAGAAAAACTTTAATCCCTGTCGAACTTGTCGCAAGAGAATCTACCAGGAAGAATATTTAGAAAAAAAAGTTACTAATTATTATGCATGCACTGCAGTTAAGAGCACATAAACATTTGGAAATAATCGACTACCCTCTCACAAAATTGAAAAATGGTGAGGTACTGGTTCAAGTTAAAGCTGCAGGAATTTGCGGAACAGATTTTCATTTGTTTGATGGATCAGCAAAGGTTGATTTGCCTGTCATTATCGGTCACGAGTTTAGCGGAATTGTAATAGATAAAAATTTTGGAGTAGACTTCTTTGAAAATGACGACCATGTTGTTGTAGATCCCAATATATACTGCGGTAAGTGTTTCTATTGTCGTAATGGAAAAGTTAATTACTGCGAAAACTTAAAAGCTCTTGGTGTTAATATTAATGGCGGATTAGCGGAATATACAATTGTTCCTTCGTCGCAAGTTTATCGTTTGCCTACATCATTTTCGTTAAATAAAGCCGCATATACAGAGCCGCTTTCATGCTGCCTGAGAGGCATGGATATAATTAAAATTAAGCACGGCGAAACGGTTGTAGTTTTAGGCGGAGGAACTATTGGATTACTGATGGTTCAATTGGCACAAATTGCCGGAGCTTCGGAAATAATTTTATTAGAGCCGGTAGATAACAAGCAAAAAATCGGATTGACTTTGGGAGCCGATTATGCTTTTAATCCAGAACAAAAAAAATTATTTGAAAATATTTCCGATCTCACTTACGGCGGAGCTGATGTTGTTGTTGAATGTGTTGGGAATTCGGCTGCAGTTAATCTCGCTTTTAATCTTACTAAAAGAGGCGGAAGAGTGCTCATCTTCGGATTAAGCCCGAAGAACACAACGGTTGAGTTCAATTTGCAGGAAGCTTTTTATAAAGAACTTTCTATCAGCACATCCTTGCTAAATCCTTTTACGTTTCAACGAGCCGTCGATTTGCTCGTTTCAGAAAAAATAGATGTCGAAAAATTTTCTACAAAAGAATTGGACTTATCCGATACCAAAAATCTGTTCTACTCCGGAAGAGATAATAACGTAATTAAATATCAATTCGTTAATCATTAAGGGAGCAGTTATGAAAAAAATATTAGTCTATTTAAAACACTGTTTTTCCGGAATTGTATTTCTTGCGATGATATTCCCGGTCGTGAGTTTTGCTCAGGCGGGTATAAATAGCATAGGCGGTTTCGAGGGCGACATGCCGTCGTACTGGACGAAGGGTAACGAACCGGCAGGAGCTACGCTGACGTGGGCCACGGATCAGTACCGCTCGAAGACACATTCGTTGAAGATAGAAAAAGGAGTAACGAGCGACGTAGCCAAGTGGGAAAGCGAGAACATGCTTGACTTGTGGGCACCAACGTTGAATAAGAACGTGGATATCTTCATCGGCGCTTATGTAAGGACGGAGGGAGTAAACACCAACCCGGCCACCGATGATGAGAGATGGAACATCAGTTACTTGTTCTACGGCAAGAGCGGCAACTTGATAGGCGAAGTAAAACTGCCGATAGACCAGAGTAAGGCAAGCAGCAACGGGTGGCTAGCCGACACGAACGCAGTAGGCAGTGCGATATTACCGGAGGATGCTTATAGTTTGATAATAAGATTTGAGGGTGGAAAGAATGCGACAGGCAAGGTATGGGCAGATGATTTTATGTTGTACGGGCGTAACGGCGCATGGGCAGGTCAAAACTGGAACACCTCGGTAGAGATGCCGACGGGCTGGAATTACTGGTTACCGCCCAACGGAGGTAACGACGGGCAGTTGAACAGCGGCTTTGAGAACACAGTAGTAACGACTGAAGAAGCGTATACCGGATT
>JAKAHQ010000125.1 GCA_021814855.1 Bacteroidota bacterium
TCCAGTAAGAATTACTCCGTCGCCAGCAGGAATAAATATTTGTTCTGGCAAATTTCCTTTTGTGGCAATGAAAATATCATAAGCAGCAGATTTTTTTCCTTCGATAGTTAATGGATTATATGCCGTGTTGCGATTGTACCATTTTCTTTGCCGTGAGATTTCCAAACATGTATCAAAAGCCAAATCGTAATCGCCATCAACAATTATTAAATCCGCTCCGTATGATTGAATCTGAATCTTCTTTGCTTCAGGAATATTTTTGGGAACGAATATTATCGCTTTCATACCAAGTCTTGTGCATATACCCGCCAAAGATGACCCGGCATTACCGGTAGAAGCCGCCGCAATTTCGTTAATTCCCATTTGCAGCGCTTTAATTGTTACAAGATTTGAAGCGCGGTCTTTAAATGACAAAGTTGGATTGCGTGTGTCATCCAAGACAAGAATTTCTTTCCCTTCGTAAATAAAACTTTGAAGACAATTGGCAGTTAGGCAAATTCGATTTAAGACTTTCTCATCTACTCCGGTAACTCTTCCTTCATTTGATTCAATCGGCCATAAATAATCATACAGCCAAAACTTGCCCGGTTGTAATCTGAAAAGATCGTCCTTCCGATATTTTATTTTTATTGAATCGTAATCGTAATTGATTAGAAGAATTCCTCTCAACGGCCGGTTCTTTTCCACTTTTCCGCAATCCGGACAGAGATAAATAAAATTTTCCTCAATCTCCTCCGGCTCATAACTTTTACCGCAATCAAAACATTTGTAAATGTACTTTTTCATCGCCAAATATTTTTTATTGAAAGTCAGTGCTTCGCTTTAAATAACTTCTCAATCCATTACAGTCCAATTTATTCGATTTGGTTACCGAAAAAAATTGTCTTTATCATCTGTCGCCTTGAATCCTACGCAGGCAATATGTAATTGATTTTTTGATGTAATTAAAATTTCGGCTTCCAAGTATTATCGGTCAGCCAATTAAAAGAGTAAAAATTATTCCTCGAACGCGTTATTCCTCAACTCGTACCGCTACCTGCCAAACCGGATATCAAATATCCTGCAAAAAATATATGCAGAATAACCTTTTAAAAAATAATTTGCGACAAACGATTAATTGCCGCGATTTCTAAGAAATCTTTTACTCTTTTCACCGCAAGTTTAGTTCTCCTTCAGTCACTCGGCCCGATTCGCGAATCCAAGCGGGTAAACACGGGGCCGTATGGGGTTTCAATTACATGGTTAATCCCATAATGGCTTTGGCCGTATGAAGACGGTTTTCCGCTTCATCAAAGACTATTGAAATATTTGGATTGTCCAGAATTTCATCCGTCACTTCGTTACCGCGGTCTGCCGGAAGCGCATGCATTAGCTTAACGTTTTTATCCGCAAGTTTTATCCGCCTGTCGTCGCATATCCAGCCCTTGTATTTTTCAAGATTAGTCTTCATCTCTTTCTTGCAATCATCTTCATGCGAAAGATAGTATTCTTCATCGTAGAATCCGAAGCCGCCCCAATTTTTAGGAATTACTATTTGCGCTCCTTCAAATGCTTCGTCCATATTATCCGTAAAGCGTAGACTTCCGCCGCCGGCTTCCGCGTTCTTCTTTGCTTTCTCAACAATATTTTTACTCAACGGAAATTCTTTCGGATGTGCAACAGTAACATCTATACCGTAACGCGGGAAAAGAAGTATTTGGGTTTGAGGAACGCTCAGCGGTTTTGAATGCGTAGTTGCGTAAGCCCATGAAACCGTTACTTTTAACCCTTTAGAGTTCTTGCCGAGATGTTCAAATATTGTCATTAAGTCCGCGAGTCCCTGGAACGGATGATATACATCGTCTTGAAGCGACATAACAGGTTTGCGGGAATACTGCGCGAGCTCATTTAAATATTTATTTCCGATTCCATAAAAACAATTTCTGCAGGCAATGCCGTGACCCATGCGGCTTAAAATTATTGCCGTGTCTTTTGCTACTTCGCCGTGCGTTATTTGCATTTTATCCGGCGTTAAATCGTGCGCGTGCCCGCCGAGCTGTGTCATCCCCGCTTCCATAGAATTACGGGTGCGTGTAGACTGCTCAAAGAACATCATAAACAATGTTTTGTACGGAAGCCACAGTGTCGGCTCCTCGTCATAAAATTTTTTCTTAAGATCAAAGGCCGTATCAAATACTATATCCAGTTCTTCCTTCGCCCAGGTATCTTCCGTAATAAAATGTCTTCCTTTAAATCTTGTTTCCATAAATCCTCCGTTAAAAACCGATTTTATTTTTAGATTTTTCTTCTTCCTTCATTAGTTCTTTGATTGTTCAAATACAATTTTGAATTTGGCACCATATTTTTCTTCCAATTTATTGATGTGTGCAAGCAACTCTTTATTTGCGTCAATCATCTTTATCAATTCAACAAATGCCCGCATAATTGCTATGTTAACTCGAATGGCCATTTTACTATCGAGAACGGAAGAAAGCATTGCGACGTTTGTTCGGTAAAAGCCAAAGGCGCATACCTTAATACCATCTTAACAGAATTGGAGGTCGCAAATTGCGTCCTCCAATTTTCAAATTCTGCTTTGGTTAATCTAAACATGAAATCCTTTGGGAACCGTTCAAGATTTCTTTTTACAGCCTCTTTTAATCTCATTGTTTCCACACCATAAAGTACAGCAAGATCGCGGTCAAGCAGTACTTTTGTTGAACGAATGAACAAAATCCTGCGGCTAATATTTTCAAGGGAAATTAAAGAAGAAGATTTTCGTTTCATAAAATAAATTATATTTTCTTTTGCCCGGTTAGCACAAACGGAAACAACGAATAAAATTTTGTCGCTTTAAGAAGATCGTTTAAAACCAGCTCTTCTTTTGACGAATGAGACAGTTCTTCCTTTCCCGGTGCAAAGCCGATAGTCGGAATTCCAAAATGGCCGGCGGTTGCCACACCATTTGTAGAAAAACTCCAAACTCCGCTCTTAGCTTTGCCAGTCGCAGCTTTCGATGTCTTCAATGCGGTTTCAACCAGAGGATGTTTTTCATCGTAAACCCATGTTGGGAAATATGCCTCTTGAGAAAAACTTGTTCCTTTCCAACTTACGCCTTCTACATTCGGAATAGATACTTTCGCGTCGCTCTTGTATTTCTTCAAAATGAGTTTCAATTCTTTCACGACGGTATTTTTGTTTTCGCCGATTGTCATTCTTCTATCAAGATGAATCTGGCAGTAATCCGCAACCGAACATAACGACGGTGCCTTAGATGTAATATTGCTTACGGTTACAGAACCTTTGCCGAGTGGCTGTTTCGGTTTCAACTTCTTGTCAAGTTTTTCAATCTCCGCAACAATGGGCATCATTTTATAAATTGCATTAATTCCTTTTTGATTGTGAGCGCCGTGGGCCGATTTTCCGGTTGCGGTAATTTTCAATTCCATTCTGCCGCGCTGTCCGCGATAAACTTTTAAATCGGTTGGTTCTCCAAGAACAACATAATCCGGTTTTATTCCCTCGTTGGCAATAATATGATAAAGCGGATATCCGTCCGCATCTTCTTCCATTACGGAACCCACCACGTAAAGAGTGAACGGAAAGTTGTTTCCGTAAATTTGTTTTAAGACTTTTCCTGCAATCATAAAGCCCGCCATTGCCGGCTTTTCATCAACTACGCCGCGGCCGTACATTTTACCGTTAACAATTTCTCCTCCGAAAGGCGGGAGAGCCCAAGCTTCCGTGTCGGTTACTCTCACGGTATCCACATGCGCATCAAACATAATTTTTACCGGCCCGCTGCCAATACGCCCAACAGCATTGCCGAATTTATCGTGATATGCCTCATCGAATCCGAACTCATACATCTTGCCTACAATGAATTCAACAATTTCCTTTTCTTCCCCGCTGTAGCTTTTTATTTGTATCAATTTTTGAATTAAGGAAAAGAGATTTTCTCTTTCCGCTTCAACAGCATTGAAAAGATTTTCTTTAAAGGATTTTTCCATTTTGATACCGTACCAGTTTATTTTTATTCCGTTATTTAATTTACACCGTCTTTCGGCGCCGCTTTTCTACTTTAAATTACAAAATTAGATTCACACTTAATACCGGTATGTCTTATATTCCATACTAAAAAGAGAAACGTAGGAATAATCATGTCCGAAAAGATGCGCCCCATTTCGTTTACCCACCTGCTTAACAGGATCATGGAAGAATATATAAATCAGAATTCCATATTTGGTATTCCTTCGTCAAAATTTTTATTTGCGAAAAAGCCGAATACTATAAAAATATTAATGCAGGAACTTGAGAATCCTATTGGACCGGCGGCCGGGCCACATACACAACTGGCGCAAAATATTATTTGCTCTTATCTCGTTGGCGGAAGATTTTTTGAACTTAAGACGGTTCAGAAATTGGATAATCTGAAAATAGATAAGCCGTGCATAGACGCCCAGGACGAAGGATACAATGTTGAATGGTCGCAGGAACTTTCTCTCTCGGAATCTTATGATGAATATTTGAAAGCCTGGATTTTAATTCACCTCTTAAGGGATCTTCTCGGACTTTCCTTAAACGAGCGGGGATTTATTTTTAATATGAGTGTAGGATATGATCTTGAAGGAATTAAAATCGAAAGGATGGATCGCTTCATTGAAGAACTGAAGGATGCTTCAAAGAATAAATTATTCGAAACATATAAATCGATCTTGGTAGATAAGTTTATCAATTCCGTAAAATCTGAGACAATTAAAAAACAATTCACATTGGACGAAAAGCGAATTGAACAAATTGTTCGGAACATTCAAAATATTCCGACGAAGATTTCGAGTTCCGTAACACTCTCAACGATGCACGGCTGTCCCTCTGAAGAAATTGAGGCAATAGCCAAATATCTTATCGGCGTAAAACAGCTGCATACTTACGTAAAGCTTAATCCAACATTATTGGGGTGCGAATATGTCAAAGACACTTTGCAAAGACTCGGCTACAAAGACATTGTATTGGATAACACTTCCTTCGATCACGATATAAAGTATAACGACACGATTTTAATGTTGAACAGGTTGAGATCCTTTGCCGCCGCGCATAATAAATTTTTCGGAATAAAATTATCAAACACGTTAGGCGTTAAGAACACAAAGAATATTTTACCGGGCAGCAATATGTATATGTCCGGCAGGGCGCTTTTTCCGTTGACTATAAATCTTGCTTATAAACTGGCTGCCGAGTTTTACGGCGACTTAAATATTTCCTATTCCGGCGGAGCCACTGCACAAAATATAAATGAGATTCTGGAAACGGGTATTAAACCGGTAACATTTGCAACAGATTTGTTAAAGCCCGGAGGTTATTTACGACTCAAAGAGATTACCGATCGGACTACTTCCAAAGATGAAGAATCAATTACACATGAAGGAATAGACTTAGTAAAATTAAAAAAGCTTGCTGAAGCGGCATTGATCGACAAAAAATATTTAAAGAGAACTCGCGAAGTAAAATCGATAAAGATATCCAAGCGTCTACCGCTTTTTGATTGTTACATATCGCCATGCACGGAGGCATGTCCAATTCACCAAGATATATCTGCATACATTAAGCTGGTCGAGCAAAAAAGATTTGAAGAAGCCTATGAGCTGATAGTATCAAAAAATCCGCTGCCACATATTACCGGTTATATTTGCGATCACCAATGTATGAACAATTGCACGCGATGGGACTACGAGGAACCCGTGCTGATTCGCGAACTCAAAAAAGAGGCGGCCGAAAAAGGATTTCTTTCCTACATACACAAATTCGATTCCGGTTTTTTGGAAAAGCACCTGGGCTGTTACGTCCGGCCGGAGGACAATGCGTTCGCGGCGTTGAACCAGGCTTTTTTCATGGACGGCGCGTTCATTGTGGTGCCGGCCGGAACGGTGGGCATCGCCCACCAG
>JAKAHQ010000126.1 GCA_021814855.1 Bacteroidota bacterium
TTCTTTGTAAGGACCTAAATAAAAAGTAACGCAATAGTTGTTAATTGGAGTTGATACAAACCAATTCCATGTTTTTGTGCCGTCGTTGTTATCAATAACGGATTTCATTTTGCCGTTGGCAACGCAAATCAAATCTCCTGGAACGGTATAATGGAGCGCGACGGAATCAGGTTCATCGGAAGGATGATCTTTACACGGCCACCAGATATCTGCGCCGCCTCCTTCGCAAGTAACGCCGTCCCAGTCAATTCCGCTTTTAGTTTTTTGCCAGACAAATCCGTCATCCCAAGGTGGGCGTTTTGCAACGCGTGGGATTCCGGCATAAGTAATCTTCGTCGAAAAAGCTTCGCCGCTTTTAATTGCGTGTGGAAAATCAATCCATACTTTGCCGCTGTCGTGAGTAAACTTTAAATCGACATAATTATTTCCGTCGATCATCTGAACGTTGTCGATTGCAAATGTCTGGTCCAAATCAATTAAAATTTTATTGAAGTCGCTTACAGCAGCAGCTTTCATAATCGTAAAACCGCCGATGGCTTTATCGGCAGGATCGATTCTTAAATTAATATCATAAAACTTTACATCGTAGCATGCTTGATATGGCGAGAGCTTGCCGCCGGAATCCTGCGAGCCGAATTGGGCGATTGAATTAGCTGTTGCAATCAATGCAAACGCAAAAACCAAAAGTAATTTTTTCATGTTGTTTATATTTTTTGAGATATTGATCAACATTTACATTATTAAAACTACTTTTCTTTTCTAAAAAAGTGAAGCATGAATTTTTACTCTACAAAAGATTTATAAAAATCTCTCAAAATATAAAACGCTTCTTTCTTTTCTCCTTTGTTGGATATTAATCCCTTGCGGTTGAAGAAATCCTGAATACCGGGCAGCACTCTCCTCGGCGAACGGAAATCCATTAATATCCACGGCGTCATTCCTTGCAGGAACGAGATTCTCTTTAGCATATTAATCTGGTGTTTGTAAAGATTAGCCTGGTATTCTTCGGACCAGACGGTTAATGTATCGGCATGGTAGCCGTATTTTGCGCTTCCGCCGAATTCGCTCATTACCAGCGGTTTGTCGTAATCGCTTTTCCAATTTATTGTGTCGGCTTTAGAAGGCAGACCGTCGTACCAGCCGATATACTCGTTACAGCCAAGAACATCCAAATATTTTCCAAGGGGGTCGTCAATCATTATGGTGTTAGAATTAATGTAATGAGTTTCCGTTGCGGCGGTTACCAAACGTGTAGAGTCTATTGCATGAGCTTCGTCGGAAAGTGTTTTAAGGAAAAGAAGGCGGTCGTCGCCGCGGGGAGTTTCATTTCCGATCGACCATAATATTATTGGAGCGCGGTTTTTATCGCGGCTTATTTCTTCTTTAAGCTGGTTAGCCGCATTTTCTCTCACAAGAGCATTATCCCAAAGAATTGTCCAGTAAACCGGAATCTCCGACCAAACCAGAATTCCCATTTTCTCGGCTTCGCGAATCATGTTTTCGTTGTGAGGATAATGCGCAAGACGCACAAAGTTGCAGCCAAGCTGTTTTGCCCAGCTTAACAAAGTGTCGGCGTCTTCCTTAGAGTATGCTCTGCCGTTTCTAAATGGAGCTTCTTCATGAATCGAAATTCCTCTCAGAAAAGTCTGCTTGCCGTTCAGTAAAATTTTTGTTCCTTTCGCTTCGATGGTTCTGAAACCAATTTTATCTTTAACCGTGTCGGCAGAGGACGCTATAGTTACATTATACAACTTTGGATTCTCCTGCGACCACAACGTTAATTTGGCTTTGATGCTGAAGGGGGTATAGCCGTAATCATCGGTCTTTACAATTTTGTCGACTCCCGCTTCCGGAATTTTAATATGAACTTCCTGCGGGAATGATTTCCCGTCCAATTGTATCCAGCCGCGTATTTCGTCATTCGATCCTTTACCAAGCTGGATTAAATAATCGCGTATAAAAATTTCCGGAACTTCTATAAGATCAATGTCTCTTGTAATGCCGCCGTAATTCCACCAATCCGTATTGACCGTTGGAACGCCGTCGCGCTTGCGCGTATCGTCAACTTTAACAACTACAAAATTATTTCCGTCTTTAACTTTATCAGTAATCTCGAAATTGAACGGTGTAAATCCGCCGGTATGTTTGCCTATCTTTTCCCCGTTAACGTAAACAATTGCCTCGTAGTTAACGGCGCCAAAATAAATGTAAAGCCGGGTGTTTTGCTTCTTGGTATAGTTAAAAGATTTCTCGTACCAAATCGTTCCTTCATAAAGGAAAAGTTTTTCTTTTTGGGAATTCCAATCTCCCGGTACTCTCAGGGTTTCCGACTTATCGAAATTGTATTCGACACGGTCGGTTTTATTTTTCGGTTTTGCGTTTTTGAAATACCCGTTCGGATCTTCTTTGAGCCGATAATTATAAAATCCGTTTTCGTAAGGATCAATTATAATATGCCATTCGCCGTTGAGACTAATGGTTTTTCTTCCTGTGACGTTTTGAATAAGCAAGTGCTGCTGCGCAAAATATGATTGTGAAAGCAAACAAAGCACGGCAGCCCAAAAAATTTTTTTCATGATCGGCATCCGATAATTTTAAAAATATTATTGAGATATAATTTTTTGATACATCTCCGGATCGGTATCTCCCTCGGTTGAAATAAGAAATATCCCGGAATCGCTGTTCAAATTTAACTGTTCAGCTAGGTTATTATTCGTGCGGTCGGAAAGAAGTTGAAAAATTAATCCGGCGGTAACCGCTCCGGATTCGCCAGAGATAATTATGTCATCCTCAAACGTCTGCCTGTTTAACAGTCTCGTTCCGTCTGTTGCTGTGTCATCTTCGCAGGTAATAAAATAATTTGAATGATTGCGCATAATTTCCCATGCAAGTTTGCTAGGAGTGCCGCACGCGAGTCCTGCCATAATAGTATTAATTTCATTTTGCAGCGAGTGAGCTTTACCGTCCCCGGCAGCAAATGATTCATAAACACAAGCGGCATTTTCCGGTTCAACTACTGCAAATAAAGGAGCCTGCCGCTCGAAACGATTTAACAAGTATGCATTCAGCGCTCCCGGCAACGAACCGACCCCGCACTGAACAAAAACATGGGTGGGCATTTCACCGCGCATTTGTTCAAGAGCTTCCCGTATTAACGTTAGGTAGCCCTGCATTATCCACAATGGAATTCTCTCATAGCCGTCCCAGGAAGAATCTTGAATGAGCATGTAGTTTTTTTCGGCGGCTTGTTTTCTTGCAAGATCGGAAGCGTCATCGTAGTCTCCGTCAACAATAATTACTTCCGCTCCCAGAGATTTGATGTTTTCATATCTTGCCGGAGTCGTAGATTGGGGCATATAAACAATGCACCTACAGCCGAGCATTTTTGCCGTCCAGGCAACTCCGCGGCCGTGGTTTCCGTCCGTAGCAGTAATTAGTGTTTCATCCTTAATCAGATGTCTAATATTTTCATCTTCGAAAAGAGAGAAATCTATTAAAGAATTTTCGGAACAGAATTTTTCCGTCAGCATTTTAGCAATTGCGTAACTGGCGCCGAGCACTTTAAATGCGTTCAAATGAAAACGGTGAGATTCATCTTTAATCCAAATTTTGTTCACGCCAAGTTGATTTGCCAGCCCGCGCATTTCCAACAGCGGGGTCGGCGAATAGCCCGGAAATGATTTATGAAATGAATAAACTTCTTCCGAAACTGATTCGGAAAAATGTTTTATCAAATAATCGGGTTCATATCGAATGTTCCTGTTTTCTATTAGTCGGATCATTGATTTTCTTTCAAAATTATAGACGGCGTAATTTAAATGCTGAATTTAATTTTGAGAACGCATTTTGAATCTCGTGTTGTGCACTATGTATGACTCTGACTTTTTAGTAAATTAAACTTACATTTAATATGCTTGTTGGTTTTAGTGCTCAAATTAAGTTACTAAAAAGAGGTTTATTTAAGCAATTCATTCAGTTATTTTAAATACAAAAAAAAATTAATTTTGTTGCGATGATAAAGCTTTATACAACGAGTCTGCGCAGTAAGATTTTGCTCGGTTTTATGGTAATACTTCTCATCATGTTTTTTGCCACGCTTTGGAGTGTTTACAATTTCTACCGCCTGAATGAATCGATAAAGCTTACAATGCAGGAAAACTACAACAGCATTATTGCCGCCGACAACATGGGCAAGGCGCTCGATGAACAGCTCCAGGCAATTGTGATAATGTATAACCAAAACCTCGAGGCGGGGGAGCGGCTATTTGAAAAAAATAAATTTGAATTCTGGTCGTGGCATGACGAAGCCCGTATTTCATCTTCTACGGATAAAGAGCGCAACATTCTTGACACGCTGAACCAGCAATACCAGGAGTTTACAAAAGATGTCTACGATAACATCGATTATAACATTTACATTGCAAACAAAAGACAAATACTCAGGAACGATTACGCAAGATTTGTGAGCGAGGTTCAAAATCTCAAACGCATTAACAACAAAATTTTGGAGATAAACCATGCCTCGTTAAACGAATCGGTAGTGACTATCAAAAATATTACACAGCAGGCTACAATATTCATTCTTGTAATTCTTTTTGGAGCTATTATAGTCAGCTTGGTTTTTGGTTCCCAGTTTTCCGATTACATTGTTAAACCGATTGCTAGATTGCAGGCCTCGGTAACTCATATAGCAGACGGCCACTTTGAGGAGAGGATTGAGATTGACGAAAACGCGGACGAGATAAACGCTCTTGGCGAAGAATTCAACAAGATGAGTGAGAAACTTCAGCGTTACGAGCAGCTTAATCTTAGTAAAATTTTGTACGAAAAGAAAAAATCCGAACTCATAATAGAAAGCATGAACGAACCGGTTTTGATGGTGGATGAGAATTATAACATTCTTCTTTCCAATAAAGCTTTCGACGATGTCTTTGGCCAAATTGCCGTTGACCGGCATGATCTTAAAGAATTGTTAACGCCCCAAAGCGTTGCGCAAATAGAAGGAATTTCTACCTATAAGGACCCTTATCAAAAAGAAGATGTAATCTGCATGAAGGATGAGGACGGTTCTCAAAAATATTATAAGATAATCGAGGCCTCGCTCGCGAATCCCGAATCCGGCATGAGCGGAACGGTAATAGTTTTTAACGATATTACAAAGTACCAGGAACTCGATAGAATGAAATCCGAATTCATCGCGAAAGTTTCGCATGAATTGAAAACCCCGCTTACTTCGATGGGCATGGCTCTTGGTATGATGGAAGACGGCGTGGTTGGAAAATTAACCGAACAGCAGGGCGAATTGATTTTTTCTATGAAGGAGGATTTTGAGCGCCTGAATAAACTGGTTTACGAAATTTTGGAATTGGCTAAACTTGAATCCAATATTGGGAAAATTCGCTTTGAAAAATTTGAAGCACAAAAATTAGCGGATCACATTTCAAAAAAATTTACAATCCTCGCAAAAGAAAAGAATATAAAGCTGGACGTGGAAGATTGCAGCGAGGGTATATTAATCAACGGCAGTTACGATCACATGATAAGCGCTATCGAAAATTTGGTTTCAAACTCTTTAAGATTTACACCCAACAAAGGAGAAATTAAGGTTAAGCTTTCCAAGAACAACGGTAATCTTCTCATAGAAATTTCCGATACGGGAATCGGCATCAGTCCGGATAACCTAAAAAAAATATTTGATAAGTTTATTCAAATAGACGATTCTGCGCCGGGAAGTCTTGGCCTTGGCTTATCAATTGCCAAAGAAGTTATCGAAATTCACAACGGGGAAATTAAGGCCTTCAGCGATCTCGGCAAAGGCAGTACATTTCAAATTAAAATACCGGCTTCGTAATGTATAAAGGAAGAGTTTTAGTAATTGACGACGAAATAAATATTCTGAAAACCATAGAGC
>JAKAHQ010000127.1 GCA_021814855.1 Bacteroidota bacterium
CGTAAATCTGTTGTAAGCAGCGTGGAATTTTTTGCTGCGCTCTTTCCGTTGATTGAATTGTAAGAACTCATTACGCTGAAGACGCCGCCGATTTGAATTGCTTCGCGAAATTGCAGACCGTGCTGTTCCAATAAATTTCTTTGAGATAAAGTATAATTGTTTGTAGTTCTTCCGTTCTGGCGGTACTCGGTATAAAAATGTTTTACCGTAGCCAGGGCCGGTGTTGACTGAATTCCCTGGACAAGCGCCGTATTAATTTTAGCGTTCAAGTAAGGATCTTCGCTCGTGCTTTCTGGCGAGCGGCCGTTGCGCGGATCGAGAGTTAAATCCAAGCATGGTCCAAGCGCTTGATGAATTCCTTTGCCGCGAAATTCCTGTCCCATTGCTTCGCCAACCCTGCGAATTAAATCCGGGTCCCACGTTGCAGCCAAACCGGACCCGACCGGAAAAGAAGTAGCCAAACCGTTTCGAACCCCGTGAGGGCCATCGGACATAATGAATCCGGGAATATTCAAACGCGTATTGTCTTCGGTATTAAACGATCCTTGCTGGTGAAGCTGCTTTACTTTTTCTTCAAGTGTCATCTGCGAAATTATATCCGCAATTTTTTCGTCAATTGTCTGTGAATAAATTTTGGTCTGAATCGTAAATATGAAACCAAGTATAATGATATTCGTTATGATGGATTTGATTTTTAACATGATATACCGCAAGTAAATTTTAAAGCAAAATATTTAATTAACCTTTTTATAAACACGAACGTATTCTATTTCCATCTTTTGTGGAAAGATGCTTTCATCTACTCCTTGAGCTCCGCCCCATGTTCCGCCGACGGCAATATTTAAAAGCAAATGAAAGTTTTTAAAGAACGGCCAGTACTGCCATCCATTGTTTCCATTGACGGAAGTGAAATACAATTTGTCGTCAACATACATTTTAATATCGTCCTTGGTCCATTCCATTACATAGTTGTGGAAAGTCGTCATGCAATCGGGGATGTTGATAGTTGCCGTTTTCTGTGTGCCTTTGGTGAAAACATATTTATTGCAATGAGTTGAACCGTGAATAATTCCGGGGTCGTAGCCGACGTGTTCCATAATGTCGATCTCTCCGTTATCCGGCCATCCGCCGTCGCCGAGATTCCAAACAGTGGGAAGCATCCAAATTGCCGGCCATGTTCCTTTGCCGTACGGAAGTTTAGCGCGAACTTCAACTCTTCCGTATGTCCAGTCGCCGCGGTTTGTTGTTACAAGTCGTGCGGAAGTAAAAGAACTTCCTTGATAATTTTCTCTTCTTGCCTCGATAATTAATTTGCCGTTATCAACACGGGCATTCTCCGATCTTAGTTCGGTATAAAATTGGAGCTCCTGATTTCCCCAGCCGCTCGCGCCTACATCGTAACCCCATTTCTTGGGATCTGGCAAACCTTTGTAATTAAATTCATCAGACCATACAAGTTCGTAGCCGGGTATCGCTGTGGAGTCTGTTTTGTTTTCCGGTTCATTCGATTGTGAAGAACAATTTGAAAAAAGTAAAATTAAAAAGGGGAATGAATATTTGGATATTTTGCTCAACATAAATTCCTCGAAAACTTTTTGGTGGTTGCAAAATTACAATATTTAATTACGAAGTCCAGAAAGAACTTCTTAAGGCATCATTTACATCCAATTTTTTCATAGATTGTGTGGGCTGTAATTCTAACACTTGTTTGCTATAGTTGTTATTGAATAAATTAATCGAAATAAAAATTATTAAGTAGGAAGATTAATGAGGAGATCAGCTTTTACAAATATTTATCTGTTGGTTTTGTTGTGTGCGTACTTTATAAGCGCAATGATAGTCTTGGCTCAAGATGGAAAAGATGTCGTTGCAAAAGCGGGCAACATTTCTGTAACAAGAGAAGAATTCAAAAAACGTTTTGAGTTTACGCCGCACCCCGGCACAGTTGGCGATATCGATTCCACTCTCGCTAAAAAAGAATTTCTTCAAACCCTTATTGCCGAAAAATTGCTGGCTGGAGAAGCCGTTAAAGAAGGTTTGGATTCGACGCCTGAGTACCTGAAGGCATATAATTATATCCGAGATTTTTATTTAAGAGACGCTCTTTATACAATCGAAGTGAAAAATAAAACTGCGCTTCCGGATTCCGAGCTGGCTAAAGGGAGAGAAAAAATTCGCCGGACAATCACCGTTAAATATATTTTCTCGCATGACGAAAAAGAAATTACGGATATATACCGCGCTCTAATGACCGGCGCCTCTTTCGATTCAATACTGGCTGCAAGACCTGAAAATGCCGAACAGAAAAACGCCGTCGAAATTACTTTTGGAAAAATGAACGAGATGGTTGAAGATTCGCTTTATAAATTAAAACCCGGCGAAATAACCGCGCCGCTCGAACTGCAGGAGGGCTGGTATATTTGCCGCGTATATTCGGTGAATGTGAAAAACGATTTACAGGAAATCGATTTGCAGAAAGTTGAACGCGTGGTAAGGGATAGAATGTATGACCGTACGTATGAGGCGTTTTATAAAAAGTTCTTTAAGGGAGTTGTGGTAAATGCCGACACAAAAATATTCAACGACCTGGCGCTGGCTTTATTCAGCTATATTAAGGAGAATGATAAATTCCTTGTGGCAAAGAAAGGCATCTACTCTCTGTTTGAAAAAGAAGTAAACATAATTAGAAATTCGTTCGACAAGAACGAGCGTAATTCTGTTTTTATCAAATTTCACCAGGAACCGGTAACGCTCGACGGATTCTTCGACTTCATGAGCAATGAAGGTTTTGAATTTGCAAGCAAAGATTCAATTCATGTCCGTTCGCGCCTGAACACATTTATTTCAACCTATATACAGAACGAAATACTCGCTCGTGAAGCATTAAGGCGAGGTTACGAAAAATTGCCGGATGTTGAGAACGATTTGAAAATTTGGCGGGAATATTTCTTATCGAACATGATAATGAAAAATGTCTATAAAAAGGAAACCGTCACGGATGATGAAGCGCTTCAATTCTATAACAAAAATAATAAATTGATACCCAAACCGGCGGAGTTTAAAATTTCGGAAATCGTTGTTGACAGTCTTGATACAGTGAAAAAAATATTTTCCGAGTTAGACAAGGGAAAAGATTTTAAAGAACTCGCAAGAGAGTACATTGCCGGCGATTCTTTGAAAAATAACGCGGGTGAATATGATTCGAATCAGTTGGATGATAAAAGCGGAATTTGGGAAATCGCCTCGCGGATGAAAGTCGGCGAGGTCTATGGCCCGATAAAGGTTGCCGGAGGTTTTGCCGTTATCAAAATGTTAGAGAAACAAGAACCGAAACAGCTTCAAGCAGAAACTTTTGACGAAGCTAAGAACGATATAAAAAATATTCTGGAAACCCGGAAGATGACCGACAAACTGATAGACCGTACAGCGCAGCTTGCAATGGATAACAAACTGGAAATAAACGACAAGGTGCTTAACTCTATAAAAGTTAATATGATCAATATGATTGCTTTCCGCCGCTTCGGCTTCGGGGGTCAGCAAGTTGCGGTTCCTTATACGCCGAATTTTTCTTCGTGGTATAAGAAATATTTGGAATTGAGAAAATCGCTTTCGTTTTAGATTAGTATGTTTAAGAAAATTGAACAATTCGCCCGGACTTTCTATTTCTCAATTGCCGCTATTACCTTGCTCGTTGTTTTAACGCTGGCTTTTGTTTTCTTTTTAGGCGACGGCAGTTTTTCTTCCAAACCGGCAGTTAAGAAAATTTATTATGCAGATAATATTTCGAGGACGCATCAGCTGCTTATCGACCGGTTTAATAAAATTCATGAAGGAAAAATAGAAGTCGTTCCGATAAACCTGCCGTTTGAAAAATTCAGCACTAACGAGAGAAAAGAATTACTAATACGTTATCTTAGGAGTAAGAGCGACCGCATCGATATATTTTCGGTCGACCAGATTTGGGTTCCGCGTTTTGCAAAATGGACGGAACCGCTGGACAAATATTTTCCGCCCGCGTTTCAATCCACGCTTATCGAACAGGCAATGCGTACATGCTATAACAAAAAAGATTTGGTTGCGCTGCCATTGTACTACGATCTTGGCCTGCTCTATTATAACGACGAGGTGTTAAGAAAATCTCCCAATTATATGTCCATTAAAAAAGAGCTGGCAAATTTTATTACCTGGGAACGATTTATTGAAATAAGCAGGCAGCTCAAAAAATTGGGTTCGCCGGTTTATCTTTTTCCCGGTGACGATTATGAAGGATTAATGTGCAGTTTTATTGAACTGCTTGGAAGTATGAATAAACAGCTCATTGTAAATGATACGGTAAGATTAAATACGCCGGCGGCAGAAAAATCGCTGCAGCTTTTGGTGGATCTGGTAAACGATTCTCAAATTTCTCCAAAGGAAGTTTTAAATTCGCGCGACCCGGAATGTTATAAAAAATTTGTCCGCGATGACGGACTGTTCCTTCGCGGCTGGACCGGATTCCATTTTTGGTACCGCGATATAATCGGTCCCGAAAATGTCGATTCAAAATACCAAATTGCGCCTATGCCGCATTTCAAGGACGGCAAACCGGCTAGCATTATAGGCGGGTGGAACCTGATGATTTCAAAATATTCAACAAAGAAAAATGAGGCGATTGAGTTTATTAAATTTCTTGTCTCGGAACAGTCCCAGAAAACTATGTATGAGAACGGCGGGTACATGCCGATAAATAAAAAAGTTTATAACGACGGAACGTTTTTAACGGAACACCCGGAAATTAATTTTTACGAGAGAGTTATGGCAACCGGATTCAACCGCCCGTTCATGGATAAATATACACGGTGTTCCGACGTTATCGCTTTTTATCTTAACCAGGCTATGCGCAAGCAGATTAGCGTTAAAGAAGCTTTGATGACCGCGGAAAAAGTTATTAACTCCGGCGAGTTTTTCTTGAAGTAAATATGAAACAAAAAAATAAGTTCATCGAAAGTTTAAAGAAGTACCATTTTGAGTTGAAGCATTTGACAGTAGTGTTTCTTGCGCTTCTCATACTTCAACTTGTGCTTCTTTACGTCAACAAAGCATCGTTGCGGAATTTTGTGGATAACACACAGGAATGGTTTCAGAAAAACTCGGCGGAAAGATTTGCTGGCTTAAGTTCCTCCACCCTGGAATTACTTTTGGAAACTACCCGAAAAAATTCTTCCCCTTACAATACGGATCGGCGCAGGGTAATTCAATTCTTCGATATTATCTTAAACCAGCAGGTGCTTCAGCAAAATGTTGAAGAGATATGTCTTTTGATAACCGACGGAAATAAAACTTATGTTATAGATGATGGCAGGGTGCTTTACTCATTTATTTTTAGCCATAATATTGAAGAACCGGACGCCTCCTCGCGCCACAAAGAGGCCGTTAATATTTACAGAACAATTAAGCCCAACCTTGAAGCGAGCGAGCAGATTATAAATGTTTTAACGAACAACAGGACATATCATATCTTCGTTCCGTTTGTTCCCAACGGCGAGTTTATGGGCGCGCTGTATATGAAAAATACTACCGACGTTTCTTTTATTCAGCGCGAAATTATTTCCAACTACGAAGAGACTTCAATCATTTACACGGCGTTGTTCTTGCTCGGACTTCTGGCGATGTATTATATTTCTACCTACACGGTCAAAGAAAGAGACGAAGCACAGAAACATTTGCTTGATGAGCACGAAACGCGGATCAAACAGAAAATCGATCACGATAAAGAAGCCATGTTTACAAAAAGAATTTATCATACTCACCACAAAGCCGAAAAGGTGATGGGTTTTATAAAGGACGATCTCCGTTCGATAAATCCCGACAATATAGACGAAGTAAAATACCGCACAACGCGTTATTCCAATTTTATTTCCCGAGTTATTT
>JAKAHQ010000128.1 GCA_021814855.1 Bacteroidota bacterium
TTTTGTTCATTAGTATTTCGAAAAAAATTAAAAAGAAAGAGACATGAAAAAATTTATCGATCTTAGAAGCGACACGGTTACTAAACCGTCCGATGAAATGCGGAAAGCAATGTACGAAGCGGAGGTAGGGGACGATGTTTACAGGGAAGACCCTACCGCAAACGAATTGGAATCTTACGCTGCCGAATTGCTTGGCAAAGAAGCCACGCTGTTTGTTGCCAGCGGCGTTATGGGCAATCAAATTTGTTTAAATGTTCTTACAAATCCCGGCGATGAAGTTATCTGTGAAAAGGATGCGCACATTTTTCAGTATGAATCCGGCTCGCCGTCTGCGCTTAGCGGAATACAACTAAGTCTTGTGGAAGGTATAAAAGGAATTTTTACACCAACGCAAATTGAACCGCTGATAAGACCGACGAGTGCCTATTATATGGCGCGTTCAAAAGTAATAGAAGTTGAGAATACTCATAACAGGGCCGGCGGCACAATTAATCCCATTGAAAATATTATTGCGTTGAAAGAACTGGCAAAAAAATATGATCTCTATTATCATCTCGACGGCGCGCGCATCTGGAACGCCTCGATTGAAACAGGAATATTGCCTTCCGAATACGCTTCGCATTTTGATACCGTGTCTTGCTGTCTTTCAAAAGGACTTGGCGCTCCTATCGGTTCAGTTATAGCCGGTTCAAAAGAATTTATCAAGGAAGCTTTTAGAGTTCGTAAGGCCTGGGGCGGAGGCATGAGACAAACAGGAATTATTGCGGCTGCCGGTTTGTACGCTCTTAAAAATAATATTGCGCGGCTTAAGGAAGATCATGAGAAAGCAAAGAATTTTTCTTATAGTTTAGCTCAGATCAAAAATGTCGAGGTTGATCTTGAAAGTGTTGAGACTAATATTGTGATGTTCTCGCTGATCAATATGCCGGTTGAAGATTTTCTGAATAAGTGTAAGGAAAATGGTTTGCTGCTCGGTACGGGAAAGGTTGGAGTTATACGGGCCGTAACTCATATGGATGTTTCTTTTGAAGAAATAAAACTGGCTGTAAGTATAATCGAGAAAATTGTCGCTTAGTAATTTAGATTACGAATACAAATAAACATGATGGATGTTCCCAAGGATTATTTAACATCCGATTGATTCAGCTAATCAAAAATCAAAATAGAAATATCCGTTTAGAAGAAACATCACTAAAGAAATTGTTAGAAACGCGAAGACAATTTTTTTGGAAATAGGCGGATGATTCCGTTTGATCCATCCCCATAATTTTGCAAAGTAAATCATTACGATGCTTATGCCTATTGTTACAAGTATACACCAGTAAACATTAAGCTGGTCTCCGTATAACTCAACCAGACTTTTGCCGACAAAAATTTTTCTGTATATAAGTTGAAGATGAAACCAGTAAACAAGCAGCGATTCCCGGCTTACATCCATCATAAACGATTTATAGTTTTCTTTTCTGTTAACATAAAACCAGCAGGCACCAAGCAAAAACAATACTACGCCAAGGCGTTGAAGAAAAAAGATCGGGTGCGGTTTAATTATTTCTGCATTGTGCCGCGGCAGCAACTCTAACATTGTCCAGCCCGCTACAAAAAATCCTGATCCTATCATGATTAATTTTCTGGCAAATTCTTTTTCGGAATTTTTATCCCTGTAATCAATGTAAAACTTAGCGGTTATTGCCCCGGCAAATAAAAAATTGAACCATGGAAAAACCGGGAACAGCGAGCCATTTGCTGGATTAAAATAACTTGCCAGCGGTATTGGGAGAAAAGAGTTGAAATCAATTTTCCAGAATATGGGACTTGCAATTAGTACAACTCCCAGCGCGATAGTTATAAATAAGTAAAATGCCTTATCGGTTTTTAGGAGTGTTCTTGCCAACAACAATATGAGCAGGCCGATTCCAATACACTGGAGTATATCGACTACGAATAATTGTTTTTCCGCCAGCAGCGA
Source organism: Bacteroidota bacterium (assembly GCA_021814855.1). Next base: position 1,967 of record JAKAHQ010000128.1, read on the forward strand.
CCAGTGTATTATCAGCTTGTTTAAGGAAAAGTATGGAGTATGAAGAGAATAACCGGCGAGTAAAATCATTCCGATGCGTGAGACCTTTTTCCAAAATGTAGTGCCGAACTTTTTGAGTTCATCGGTTCCTTTCTGAAGCGAGAGAACGAATACGAGTCCGCTTACAAATAAAAATGAAGGGGCAACGAGACCGTTTATAAAGTTTAATGCGGTAAACCAACCGCCTGCTTTTAATTCATGGTTTAAAAGTTCGTTAATAACGTGAACTTCAATCATTACAATTAGAGCGAGCGCTCTTAAAAGATCGATAAATAATGCGCGGTTTTTTGTTTTCACTAAGTCTCAATTTTTTGATGTGAGGAAAATAGCTAATAAAAATTATTAGTCAAGATTCAAACAATAAGTTTTCCCGTCGATGATTTTTATAACAAATAATTCAAAACTTTATTAACTTAAAGCTAAACTTTCACCTTTACGGGGGCAGTATGAACTTAGTATTTGATATTGAGACGGTCGGTTTCGATTTTGAAACTCTTACCGATTCTCAGAAGGAATTTATTTTACGGCAAGCCGAACAGGAAAAAGATCCTGAAAAAAAAGACGAACTTGCCGGAGAAGCAAAAAGATTTTTAAGTCTGTACCCGTTTACTGCCAAAGTTGTGGCCATTGGAATGTTAAGTACACAGAAAGAAAAATCGATTGTTCTTTATGAAGGACGTGAAGACGACGAATGGGTTGGTGAAGAGAAAACAGTTAAGTACAAACCTATTGCCGAAGAAGAAATGTTGAAATATTTCTGGAAGTATGCCGCCAAAGCCGAAAAGCTTGTATCATTCAACGGGCGAAATTTCGATCTTCCGTTCCTGATGATCAGATCGGCATTCAACAAAATCAAACCTTCGAAAAATTTTTTGCGTAACCGTTATGACTCTAGCCAGCACATCGATCTTCTTGAGCAATTTACTTTTTACGGATTAACTAAAAAATTCAACCTGGATTTTTATTGCAACGCGTTCGGTATCGTTTCTCCGAAATCCAAGGGCATTACCGGTATGGATGTTAAAGAACTCTACAAAGCAGGGCGGATTAAGGACATTGCCGTTTACTGCGGCGAGGATGTCCGTGCCACATACGAGCTTTATAAAATTTGGAATAGTTACCTGAATTTCTCATGAGTTCTTCTGCTTATGGATCTTGTACATCGTAAATTTATTGCAGTAGTCAATAAAAATTAATTTTGTATTTTTGATCCCAAATTTCAGGAAAGATCGAATTGAAAGTTCTAGTTACCGGAGGAGCCGGTTATATAGGGTCTCACTTTGCTAAATTACTTATCGAGCAGGGAATAGAGACAATTGTTTTGGATAATCTCTCGCGCGGGCATAAAGAATCCGTTTTGTCCCGTGTAATTTTAGAAGTTGCAGATTTGAACAACGCCGCGGCAGTAACCAACGTATTAAAAAAGTATTCGGTGGATTCCATTGTTCATTTTGCGGCTTTCGCTTATGTGGGAGAATCGGTTGAACACCCAGATTTATATTACCGGAACAACGTTGTTGGCAGTTTTAATCTTATTCGGGCAGCCGCCGAAGCAGGAGTTAAAAATTTTGTTTTCTCCTCCACGTGTTCTATTTACGGCAACCCCGTCAAAGTTCCTATTTCGGAAGATCAGCAATCCAATCCTATAAATCCTTACGCAAATACTAAATTAGTAATTGAGATGTTGTTGAAGGATTTCGAAGCGGCGTTTGGGATTAAACATGTTGCGCTTCGTTACTTTAATGCCGCGGGCGCGGATGCATCCGGAAATATCGGAGAAAGTCATCAGCCAGAACCCCATCTGATCCCCATTGTACTTAACACGGCTCTTGGTAAGCGAAAAGATGTTTCGGTTTTTGGAATTGATTACGATACGCCGGATGGCACCTGCATTCGAGATTATATCCATGTAAACGATCTTTCCGACGCGCATTTAAAAGCGCTTGAGTATTTACAAAAAGGAAATTCATCCACCATAATAAATCTTGGAACAGGCAACGGCAATTCCGTGCTGGAGATAATAGGAAAATCCAAAATACTTACCGGGAGAGAAATTCCTTATAAAATTGTTGAAAGACGTGCAGGCGACCCCGCCAGATTAGTTGCAGATAATAAAAAAGCAAAGGAAGTTCTCGGGTGGATCCCAAAATATAAAATTGAAGACATCATCGAAACCGCATGGAAGTGGCATCAAAATCCAAAATACTAAGGGGTAAATCTTGATATTCGAAAAAATTTATATAGAAGGATTGCTTTTAATTAAACCGGATGTTTTTGCCGATGAACGCGGATACTTCTTCGAATCTTTCAACAAAAAAAAATATGAAGATGGCGGCATTCAACAGACTTTTGTGCAGGATAATATTTCCAAATCAGTTTTGGGAACGGTACGGGGACTTCACTATCAAACCGGAGATTACGCGCAAGGAAAACTCTGCAGCGTAATTGCGGGTAAAGTATTAGATGTTGCGGTCGATATCCGTTTCGGCTCTCCCACATTCGGAAAGTATTATGCCGCGGAGTTAAGCGAGGATAATAAATACCAATTATGGATTCCGCCGGGATTTGCTCACGGGTTTTCCGTCCTTTCCGGAATTGCTATATTCAGTTACAAATGCACAAATCTTTACAATAAAGAAAGTGAACGTTCGATTCTTTACAACGATCCGCAATTGAATATTGACTGGAAAATTGAGAAGGTGATTGTTTCGTCCAAAGATTTACATTCGAAAAAATTTAGCGATATCGAAAAAGATTTCTCTTATCAAATTTAGAGGAGAGACATTATGAATTTATCCGTAATCGGAACAGGTTATGTCGGATTAGTTAGCGGAACTTGTTTTGCAGAAATGGGCAACAATGTAATCTGCGTAGATAACAACCCTGAAAAGTTAAAGAAGCTTACATCCGGCGAGGTACCGATTTATGAACCCGGTTTGGAAATTCTTTTTCACCGGAACATAGAAAAGAAACGGCTTGCTTTTACAGACGATTTAAAAAAAGCAGTGACTGAAACGGATGTAATTTTTCTTTGTCTTCCTACACCACAAGGAGAAGACGGCTCGGCCGACTTAAAATATGTATTTAACGTGGCGGATCAGATTGGAAAAATTTTTGTTGAATCGAAATCGACACCCTTTAAAATCCTTGTAAACAAAAGCACTGTGCCCGTTGGAACATCTCGGCAGGTTACGGCAATCCTTGAAAAACACAATCTCATGAATTTCGAAGTAGTTTCGAATCCGGAATTTTTGCGCGAGGGTTTTGCCGTCGACGATTTTATGAAGCCGGATCGTATTGTGGTAGGCGCCAAATCTCAAAAAGTATTCGAGGTGATGAGAAAACTTTACGAGCCGTTTGTGAGACAGGGCAACCCGATATTCGAAATGAACCCGGAAAGTTCCGAGGTGACTAAGTACGCAGCCAATTCTTACCTAGCAATGCGTATTACATACATGAACGAACTTGCCAACTTCTGCGAAAAAGTAGGCGCGAATGTGGACATGGTACGAAAAGGAATGGGCGCCGATTCGAGGATAGGGAAAAGATTTTTATTTCCCGGAATCGGCTACGGCGGTTCGTGCTTTCCTAAAGATGTAAACGCTCTAATCAAAACAAGCGAAGATCACGGCTCGCCAATTAGATTGCTTAAGGTAGTTGATGAAGTAAACAAGAATCAAAAACTTGTTCTCGTAAATAAAATTCTGAAACACTTCAACTCGAATATACATGGAAGAAAATTTGCCGTTTGGGGTTTGGCCTTTAAACCGAATACCGATGACATGCGCGAAGCTCCGGCTGTAATTATAATTAAAGAACTCGTAAAGCTCGGTGCAAAGGTTGCTGCTTACGATCCGGCTGCTATGGGAAACGCAAAATTTTATCTGGACGATCTACCGGAGTA
>JAKAHQ010000129.1 GCA_021814855.1 Bacteroidota bacterium
CGGAAAAGTTATCGAGGAGAATCAACCCAAAAAAATTCGACCGACAATTAGCAAGTCAACATCGGATGAATTGAAAAAATTAATGGTAGGAGTTGTTGAAGAAGGAACAGGAACTGCCGCTCAGCTTGATAACGTTTTGGTTGGAGGTAAGACTGGTACGTCGCAAAGATTGGTAAATAACAATTATACGTCGAGCCAGCATAACTCAACCTTCGTTGGATTTTTCCCGGCGGATAATCCGCAGATAGTTTGTTTGATTGTTGTCCACGCCCCGAAAGTTGGTCAATACGGAGGTTTAGTCTCGGCACCGATCTTTCACGACGTTGCTAAAAGAATGCTTGAGGCCGATTTGAATCTCGCTCCCGAACGAAAACAAATTCAGCGCAGACAAAATCTCATAGATCAATTAATGGTCGATTTGAAGTCCGGGCCGAAACCGAGCAACAAAGTTTATATGGATCTACCGAACAACACAACCCCGGCCAGGCAAAGGACGGTTTTTACCGGCAACAGATCGATGATGCCAAATTTAATAAATCAATCTATGCGCGATGCCGTTGCTCAGATGAATGAACTTGGAATACAATATAAAATCAGCGGCACAGGAAAAGTGGTCTGGCAAAGTCTGGAACCTGGATCGAATATTTCTCCAGGAATAGAATGTTCCGTCAAATGCGAGCCGATCTTAAAAAAAGTAAATGTGAGCGTCAACTGATGAGATTATCCGAGCTTTTAAATAAAGTAAAGGTAATTCAAGTTGTCGGCAATGCCGAGTTGAAGGAGATTGTTGATCTTACAATTGATTCAAGAACTGCTGGAAAAAATTCCGTCTTTTTTGCAATCGAAGGACTTAAGGCCGACGGTCATAAATTTATTCAAGACGCAATTAATCAAGGTGCAGATGCGGTTGTATTGCAAAAACCTGAAGCAGTTCCCGACCAGGTTTTTGCTCATGCCGGTTGCGTAAAGATTGTGGTTGAAAACAGCAGAACAGCTTTAGCCGAATTCTCGAATATTTTTTACGGCGAACCATCAAAAAAACTTAAACTGATCGGCATTACAGGTACTAAGGGAAAAACAACGACGGCTTTTTATGTTAAAAATATTTTTCAATACGCGGGATACAAAACCGGTTTGATAGGAACAATAGCAAATTACATCGGCGAGAGAGAAGTAAAAACCATGTTGACTACACCGCAGTCAAATGAAGCTAACAGTTTGCTCGCTCAGATGGTAAACGAGGGCTGCACGCATTGCGTGATGGAAGTTTCATCTCATGCTCTGAGTTTAAGCAGAGTTGATTACATGAACTTCGACGCTGCCGTTTTTACAAATATTACCTCGGATCATATGGACTATCACAAGACGTTCGAACATTATCTCGAATCCAAAAAGATATTGTTCGATATGGTCCCGGCTAGCGGCAAAGTAATTTATAATTCCGATGATATTAACGGTGAATCGATTGTAAGCGACGCGTCTGCTAAAAAACTTTCTTACGGCCTTAGCAATTCATGTAATTTTATTTTGAATAATATCGAGTTCAATCTTGACGGAACAAGTTTCAACATCCGTCATAGAAATAAAACATTTAGCGTTAAGACAGGTTTGGTTGGGCATTTCAACGCTTACAATGCCACGGCTGCTTTCGCGGTTGCAGTTGCCAGCGGAATTGAACCCGAAGTCGCTTTGAAAGGAATTGAAATCACAAAGCAAGTTCCCGGGCGCTTCGAAGTGATTTCCATGAATGACAAAAAAGTAATTGTGGATTATTCGCACACATCGGATTCGCTTAAACAAGCGCTGACAGCAGTTCATCATATCGTTAAAAATGAAAGACCGATTTATACTGTTTTTGGCTGCGGCGGCGACCGCGATAGAACTAAAAGACCGGTGATGGGTGAAATTGCTGCTTCAATGAGCAACCGTGTTTATGTTACTTCCGATAATCCGAGAACCGAAGATCCGTATTTCATAATAGATGAAATTTTAAAAGGCATCAAGACGAATAACTATAGAGTTATTGAAAATAGAGAAGAAGCGATACGCGCGGCAATCCTTGAAAGCGAAGACAACGCTGTTATTTTGATCGCCGGCAAAGGACACGAGAATTACCAGGAAATTAACGGTGTGAGAAAACACTTTTCCGATAAAGAGTTGTCTGAAAAATATTTGGAAGAATGGGCAAAATAAAAATTACAATCGAAGACTTATTTAATATTCCCGGCGCGGTGATTTTTAATCCCGACGCGTATAATTCTGTTTCGCGGGTTGAGATTGATTCGCGCAAGATTAAGAAGGGCTGCCTGTTCGTCGCTATTAAAGGTGAGAAATTCGACGGTCATAATTTTGTTTTTGAAGCTGTAAAGAAAGGCGCCGGCGCGGTTCTTGTAGATGAAAAAAAATGGAAGCGTTTTAATTCGTTGAACATCCCGGTAATCACGGTAAAAGATACTACGAAAGCATATGGAGAAATTGCGAGGGTATGGCGCAATAAACTAAATGCAAAAGTAATTTCCATCAGCGGCAGCAACGGAAAAACTACCGTAAAAGATATGACCGCAACGTTGCTGGCAGAAAAATTCAAAGTTGTTAAAACCGAAGCGAACAATAACAATCATATCGGAGTGCCGCTTACTATTTTAAGTGCAAATGAGAAATGCGAAGCGCTTGTTCTTGAACATGGAACAAATCATTTTGGAGAAATTCCATACTCGTCAAAAATTTCTATGCCGGATTACTCCTTGCTTACCAACATCGGCGATTCGCATTTGGAGTTTCTTAAAAATCGTGAAGGAGTCTATAAAGAAAAGTCGGCTCTCTTTAACGAGACAATTAATCGAGGCGGCAAAGTTTTTATTAACACGGACGACCCGATAATCGGCAAATACGGCAAACGTTTCAAAAATAAAATTACGTTCGGCTTCAAAGGCAAGGCGGATGTTAAAGGCAAAGTTTTGGGATTTACCGATGACGGGAGAACTAAAATTCAAATTGAGTACAGAGAAAAAAAATTTGAAACTACACTGCCGTTGTACGGAGATTCAAATGCGAAAGACTTTTTAGCTGCCGCGTCCATGGCCCTCGAAGCAGGACTGAGCAGTAAGGAAATAATTAGCGGTGCTCAGAAATTTGTTTCGCCCCACGGCAGGTTAGAAGTGAAAAAGTTTAAAGACGCGATTGTGATTGACGATACATACAACGCCAGTCCCGCTTCCGTGGAAGCAGCCGTAGAGCTTGTTAATAAAATAAAATTGTTCAACAATAAATTAATCGTGCTTGGGGATATTTTCGAACTGGGCAAGAACGCTCCCAAACTTCACAAAGAACTTGCTCGGTTGTTTACTGCGAGTAAAAATTTGACTGTGCTTACAGTCGGCACAATAATGAAGCACTTGCATCAGGAATTAAGAACGAAAAAAATTAGATCAATTCATTTTCATTTACGTGAAGCTTTGTCGCTTTACCTGCAGTATGAAGAAATTGAAAACTCCGTTATACTGGTCAAGGGTTCGCGCGGAATGAATATGGAAGAATTCTCGAACATTTTGGAGACAAGGTTTGAATAATGTTTTACTATTTGTTTGAATCAATCAATAGAGCTTTTAATCCGCCGGGATTCGATGTATTCCGGTTCCTAACATTTAGATCTGCACTGGCAGCAATTACCGCCTTGCTGATGTCGTTTTATTTTGGCCCTAAAATCATTACAAGATTAAAACGAAATCAAGTTGATCAGCCGATCCGGGATGAGGGACCGCAGACGCACAAGAAAAAAGCCGGCACGCCTACAATGGGTGGTCTTATAATTTTAGCTTCTGTCGTCGTTCCGGTTCTCTTGTGGGCAAACATAAAAAGCACTTATATAATTCTTGTTCTGTTTGGAACATTGTTCCTTGGCGGTGTAGGATTCCTTGATGACTATTTAAAAGTTGTTAAGAAACTTCCGACCGGATTGATAGCAAGATATAAATTGATGGGACAGATATTCGTAGGTCTGGTTGTCGGATGCGCCGTTTATTTTCTGCCTGAATTTGCCCAGTTCAATACACAAACAACTTTGCCGTTCTTCAAAAATTTAAACTGGGATTTTTCTTATCTCTACATCCCCTGGGTAGTATTCATCATTACGGCAATTTCGAACGCAGTTAATTTGACAGACGGACTCGATGGACTGGCTATCGGAACAATTATAATAGTCATGCTTGCGCTGGCAATAATTAGCTATGTAACCGGTAATGTAATTTACGCAGACTACCTGAATATAATTTATTTACCCGGCAGTGGAGAATTGATGGTATTCATTGCGGCAATAATCGGCGCCGGTTTAGGATTCTTATGGTTTAATTTTTACCCGGCACAGGTTTTTATGGGCGACACAGGTTCGCTTGCGCTCGGCGGCGCGTTTGGCGTAATAATGATTTTAATCAAAAAAGATTTGTTGATTCCAATTCTCGGCGGAATCTTTTTCATCGAAACCATCTCCGTCATAATTCAGAGATTATATTTCAAGTACACAAAGAAAAAATACGGCGAAGGCAAAAGAGTTTTTAAGATGGCACCGATTCATCATCATTTTGAGCAGCTGAACTGGGCAGAGCCGAAAATTGTAATTCGGTTTTACATCATCACAATAATTTTAACAATAATAAGTCTGGCTTCGTTTAAGATTAGATAATGAACATAACCGGGAAAAAAATATCGATCATCGGCGCGGTTAGAAGCGGATTAGGCGCAGCAAAGCTTGCTAAGAAGTTAGGCGCTGTTCCGTTTGTTAGCGACAGCGGTTCTAAAGAAAAACTGGCTGATTCTGTTGCCGTGCTTGAACACAGTGGTATCGGTTACGAATGCGGCGCTCACTCAGATAAAATTTATGATTGCGATATTCTTATTACCAGTCCTGGCGTTCCGACAAATTCTCCCGTGCTTGTAAAAGCAGTTGAGAAGGGAATTAAGATTATAAGTGAAGTCGAGTTCGCTTCTTGGTTCTGTAAAGGAAAAGTTATAGCAATTACAGGCACAAACGGAAAGACAACAACTACCGAGTTGATGAATTACACTTTGAATGAATGCGGTTTGAAATGTTACACAGCCGGTAATATCGGCAAAGCGCTTTCCGAAATAGTTCTTGATGTAAATGAAAACGAATTTGTCGCGCTGGAAACTTCAAGCTTCCAGTTGGACTTCATTGACAAATTTAAACCGATGTTCTCGATTATCCTGAATATCACTCCGGATCATCTTGACAGGTACAACAATAGTTTTGAAGAATACGCGGCTTCCAAGATTAAGATAACGCAAAACCAGAACGAAGAAGATTTCTTCATTTATAACGCCGACGACCCGAACATCAAAAATTTAATTGAAAATAAAAAACTTCCGAAACTTGCCTTCTCGTTGAAGCGGGATTTACCAGCCGGCGCTTTTTACAAAGAAGGCAAGTTATTCTTTTCCTCGTTTGGAAAAGTGAGCGAAGTATGTGCGGCTTCCGATTTGTTTATAAAAGGCGAACATAACATTGCTAATGCGATGGCGGTTCTTATAGTTGCAAAAACATTGAACCTGCCGAATCAAAAAATTAGAGAGGCATTCTCGTCATTTAAGGGAGTAGAGCATAGAATTGAATTTGTTCGCGTGCTGAACGGAGTTGAGTATTATAACGATTCAAAAGCGACCAATGTTGACTCGGTTTGGTTTGCGCTGAGAAGTTTTACAAAACCGATTTATTTAATTCTCGGCGGTAAAGACAAAGGAAACAATTACGACCAGATTCGCAACCTGGTTCAAAACAACGTGAAGAAAATTTACGCAATCGGTTCTTCGGCTCAAAAAGTTTACGATTATTTCAAAGATATAGTTCCAACCGAGAAAAAAAATTCGTTGGAAGATTGTG
>JAKAHQ010000130.1 GCA_021814855.1 Bacteroidota bacterium
ATTTCCAGGTTTTCCGGAACAATTGAGAATGACAAACTTATTTTTTTACCGGCAATAATTTGTTCGGCAAGCAGTCTTATTCGATAAAACAATTCGTTGACTTTAACCGCTTGAAAGTTCGGTTTCGGTATCTTCGAAATATCACGGAATTTATTTACAAAGCTTGTCAGGCCCTCGCTTCTCCGCTGAATTGTATCCAGCGCTTCTTCCACATCGCCTATAGTTTCGCCGCTTAAAGTTCGTTCCGGAGAATTTTTAATGATGCCGCTTGCTGTTGCGGCTAAAGATGAAATGGGCGCAATCGAATTCATTATCTCGTGTGTTAAAACGCGGATAAGTTTCTGCCATGCTTCAATTTCTTTTTCTTCCAATTCCGGCTGAATGTTGTAGAGCGAAATCAATTTCATATTCTGATCTTTCTTCCGGAACTCGGTGCCGTAGATCATCAACTGGATTACCTCGCCGTTATCGAGCAGTTTAAATGTACTGCGCTTGTCCGTCTGAAGCTGAAACAGAAAACTTCCGAAGTCGTTGTAAAATTTATCAAGCAGAAAAATGTTTTTAAGATGTGCAGTTCTCAGAATTTTTTTTGCAGCTTTGTTAAAAAGCTCAACATCTCCTTTTGCATTGAAGGAAATCAATCCTATTCCCACATGCTCGACAACCGTTTGAAGGTATTTTAGACTCTCTTCCCTTTCGAAACGGGCATTTTTAAAATGATTCAAGACATTATTTATTTCGTTAGATAAAGCTGCGAACGACTTTCCCATGTTGTTCAGATTCACGTTCTGGGAAAAGTCGGAATAGTTTATCCCCTGGAGAAATTTTGACAGTTCCACATTTGTCGTATCCAAAAATTTAATAATCATAAAAACCTGGGCTACAACCCCGGAGCACAAAAAAACAGCCAGCGTAACAGCCGAAATAAAACAGAAATATGCTACGAGAAAGATATTTAGCGTAAGAAGAATTGTTCTTACGGCAATTTGTACTCTAAAGTTTTCCAATTTACAATCCGTGTTTTTCCATTCTTCGGTAAAGAGAAGTGCGCGTTAAGCCTAGTTCCTTAGCCGCTTGGGAAATGTTGCCTTCGTATTTCAGCAGAGCTTTCTGAATAAATCTTCTTTCAAGTTCGTCTAGATTGTAAGAATCCGCGGCTTCTTCCTTCGAATTTATTCCGGAAGTATTAAAATAAATGTCGCCCGGCTCAATCGAATTCGATTCACAAAGTATAACGCTTCTTTCAATCACATGCTGCAGCTCTCTAATATTGCCCGGCCATGAATAGTTGGCGAATATCTGCATAGTTCTGCCGGCAATCTGCACACCGGGTTTGTTGTACTTCTTTTTATATAAGGAAAGAAAATGTTCCGCAAGCAAGTGTAAATCTCCCTCGCGCTCTCGAAGCGGCGGCAGATGAACTTCGACAGTGTTGATGCGGTAAAGAAGATCCTGCCGGAATTTATTTGCAGCGACATGTTCATAAATAGGAACGTTTGTAGCGCAGATCAGCCGCGAATCAATTTTAACCGCCTTGCTTGACCCGACTCGGAATACTTCTTTATTCTGAATTACGGTCAGCAATTTCGATTGAAGCTCAGGCGGCAAATTTCCGATCTCATCCAGAAACAAAGTGCCGCCGGAAGCAATTTCGAACCGGCCGGCCCTATCTTCCTTTGCGTCTGTGAAAGCACCTTTAACGTAACCGAACAACTCGCTTTCAAAAAGCGTTTGGGTGAGCGAACCCATATCAACGCTTACAAAAACTTCGCTCGACCTTTTCGAGCTTTTATGAAGCGCGCGCGCTACCAATTCCTTCCCGGTTCCGTTCTCGCCTAAAATTAAAACGTTCGCATCCGTATCCGCGACTTTAGAGATTGTTTTAAAAACTTTTTGCATCGATTCCGAAACGCCGATGATTTCAGAAATTCCAATCTCCGAAATCTTGTTGAAATACTGCTGCTTCGATTTTATTCTTTCCAGTTCGATGCGCGATTCTCTAAGTTTGCACGCCGAAGAAAATGTTGCAAGCAATTTTTCATTTTGCCAGGGCTTCAAAACAAAATCCGTGGCTCCTTCTTTAATGGCACGCACCGCTGTATCAACATCGCCGAAGGCCGTAATAAGAATTACCACGGCTCTCGGATCGGCTTTTAAAATTTCTTTAAGCCAATAAAACCCTTCCTGCCCGCTCGAAGTATCCCTCGAAAAATTCATGTCGAGAAAAATCACATCGATCGGATTTTCTTCCAGGATGGAGGAAATATTATTTGGATCTTTTTCCGTGATTATTACGGAGGCATGCGGTTTCAAAAGCAGCTTAACGGCAATAAGAATATCTTCATTATCATCAACAACCAAAACTGCGGGCATGTAACCACTCATATTGTTATCACCGAAAAGCTCAAAAATTGTTCCGTGTAAATACCGTTACAAAATAAAAAATAAAGATGAATATTGTTCGCTACCGTACACCGGTGAACGCTCGCGGACGGTATTGAAATCGGAGGCATCATGCGGTTTATGTCTCAAGTCGAATTACTGTTCAAAAAACAGAAGTATGCACTCCTTCGATTCCGGCACAATACTTGGCCTTCAATATTAAAAAAAAGAGATAAGAGATGGATCGCGCTATTGAAAAGAAAACCTGGACAAAGAAACGAATAATTACTTATTCCTCTGCCGCTGTGTTTGTAGTATTTGTTCTATTCACTTTCGTTTTTGCGGATAGAAGCAGCAAGCTCAATGTCGAAAAAGATAAAATTACAATCTCGGAAGTAAAGCGAGCTTCTTTTCAAGAATATATTCCCGTTACCGGAACTGTCGAACCGGTACAAACATTTTTTCTAGATCTCTCCGACGGCGGTAAGGTATTACAGAAGTTTGTAGAGGAAGGCGCCTTTGTTAAAGTCGGGGATCCGATAGTTAAACTTGATAATCCGAATTTGTCTCTTCAGGTTATGAATACACAATCAAGTTTTCTTCAGGCGGAAAGTATGTCTCGCCAGACAAGGTTAACATTTGAACAAAATTTACTTAGCCGGAAAGGTCAACTGCTCGATCTCAATTTAAATCTTCTAATACAGGAAAGGGATTACCGCAATAACAAGACTCTCTATGATAAAGGAATGATTTCAAAGAACGAATTCGACGCATCAAAAGAGAAATACGAAACAACATTGAAGAGCAAGCAGCTTTTAATTGAGGCGTTGAAAAATGATTCGCTTACATTTAAACAACTTGTGCTTCAAAGCGAATCGAGTCTCGACATGTCCAAGAAATATTTATCGGTTGTGGAAAACCAGCTTGCAAATTTAACTGTGAGAGCTCCAATTAAGGGACAGTTAACAGCGCTGAAAGCAGAGATCGGGCAATCCGTTGGAGCGGGCTACCGCTTAGGACAAATCGACAATATCGATTCATTCAAAGTAAGAACGGAAATTGACGAGCATTATATTTCCCGCGTGCGCGAAGGACAAACCGGTGAATATGAATTCGACGGAAAGATTTACACATTGGTTATTAAAACGGTTTACCCGCAAGTAACCAACGGAGTATTTTATGTTGATATGATGTTTGCCGGCTCACAACCCAAGGGAATCCGCAGGGGACAAACAGTTCATGTAAAATTGCAACTCGGAGGTTCTGCCGATGCGCTGCTCGTTGAGAACGGCGGGTTCTATTCTACCACCGGCGGCCAATGGATCTTTGTGCTTGATAGTTCCGGCGGAGCAGCTGTACGGAGATCTATTAAAATAGGAAGACAAAATCCTCAGTATTTCGAAGTGTTAGACGGATTAAAGGCCGGAGAAAAAGTAATTACGTCTTCGTACGATAACTATGTTGAAGTTGACAAATTAATCTTGAAATGAGCAAACAATGCTAAAGTGCAATCTTAGAACGGTTAATATTAAAGGTGAAGCAAAGAAAATGAAATTGAATTCATTTGCAGTCTTTAGTTTAGCCGCAAGTTACTGGCCCGGGAATTATTTCAACTGCATAGATTCAGTTTCTATTTGCATAATTGCACTTGCTTTAATAATTATATCCGCAACGGTATTGATACTAAAACGAAGTAATCTTAACGATTTGAAAAACCGGGTAAGGTAACCAACCACATGTTAAGAATAGATTGTAAAATAAATTTTCCGGAGTTGATATGTTTAGAAATTATGTAAAAATGTTTTTACGAAATTTTTGGAAACACCTGGGCTATTCAATCAGCAATATTTCCAGCCTCGCGGTCGGAATGACCTCATGCTTTTTAATTTTTCTCTTTGTGCGTTATGAAACAAATTGGAATCAGTACAACACAAATTACCAGAAAACTTACCGTGTTCAACAAAAGGTTTTGTTTAAGAACAATGTTGAAATAGACGGACAAACCGGCTACCGTTTAGCATCGGAATTGAAAAACCAAATACCGGAAATTGAGAATGCATGCACAATAGGTTTTACATGGAGCGAATATCTTTCAACTTCGGACAAACTTACATTCAGCGAAAAGCAAGGATGTTACGCCGACAGCAATCTCTTCAAAGTACTTACATTCGAATTTGTCCGGGGAAATCCTCAAACAGCTTTATCGGAACCATTCTCGGTTGTTCTGACTGAGGAAATGGCAAACAAATATTTTCCCGGAGAAAATGCTTTTGGAAAGATTATAAAATCCTCAAAGAACAAATCGCTTAAAGTAACCGGAATAATCAAAAATTTGCCTTACGATCTCGACTTTCGTCCTTCATATATTGTTTCACTTTCAACCTACAAAGAGACCACTGGGTGGAAAGATTATGATAAACTGGAAAATATAGGTTCAAGTATTTTTTTCACAATAGTTACGCTCAAACCTAATGTATCGCTAAAATCTGTCAACGATAAGATTTATAATTTCACGGATAAATACGTACCCAATAACATCAAGAAGATTTACCTTAAGCCGCTTTCCGAATTACATCTTACTGCCGACGAAAGGAATGATATCGAAATTGCACTCTATTATATAAGCGGTTTTGCCGTTTTTGTTTTGATTCTTGCTTGCATCAATTCCATAAATCTCTCAACCGCTAATTCATTTTTAAGAAAAAAAGAAATCGGAATTCGTAAAGTAATCGGTGCATCAAGGGCTGTTCTTTTTACACAATTTATAGGCGAATCATTATTGTTTGCTTTTCTTGCAACATTAATTGCCGCTGTTTTGGTGATAGCGCTTCTCCCCGCTTTTAATACAGTTGTACAGAGACATATGCAAATTGAATTGGCGAAGGATTATAAATTCATTCTTTATATGCTTTCGGCATTTCTTGTTACCGGCTTTCTTTCCGGGGTTTATCCGGCAATTTATCTTTCGGGATTTCAGCCCGTTCACGTAATTAAAGGCAATCTTTCTCTCTCGAAGAAAACAAAAACCGGGAGCTCGAAAGGATTTTTAAGAAAAACTCTTGTTACCGTTCAATTCTGTATTTCAATTTCTCTGCTTGTTGGAACAACGTACGTTATTAATCAAGTGCATTACATGAAGAATAAGGATCTCGGCTTCGCTAAAAAAGATTTAATGATTGCACGGGTATTTGGCAATCTAAACGATGGAAAATTTGAATCGCTTAGAAACGAGTTGATGCAAAATCCCAACATTGAGGATGCAGCTTTTTCGAATAACGCTCCTTTTCACGGCAACTGGGAAAAAGAAATCAATTGGGAAGGTGCTACAACTTTGGATAAAATAGGCATTAATTATAACCTGATAGATTATAATTTCATCAACACATACAAAATGAAAATGGAGCTTGGAAGAAATTTTTCAAGACAATTTTCAACCGACACT
>JAKAHQ010000131.1 GCA_021814855.1 Bacteroidota bacterium
ATCCATTGAATCTTATTGAAGACGAACACAGCGGCAAATGAAAATAGAAATATAAAAATCGAAAATTCTAAAAAATCAAAACGGGCAATTAAGTATAATACTTCACTGCCGGCAGAATTATCCGATGAAAACAATTCAATCAAAAATTTAATCAGCGCCAAAGAAGTAGCCAATGTTAAAGTCAATAACGCGCTTAGAGGTTTTATATCGATTCTAAGCAGTCCGGCTAAAAATAGAGCCGAAACTATTGTAAATATGTAAACAAAAGCGCCAAAAAGTTTACAGCAAAAATTGAAATCAAGCGTCTGTGCGATAGGAGTCACTATTATAGAACAGATTAACAGCGCTATAATTGTTAAACGACCTACTAAAACAAGTTTTCTGCCGGAGGCATTGGGATGTCGCGGACTGTAAAAATCATAAGTAATAATTGAAGTAGTGCTAATAAAAACGCCGGCCACCGAAGACATTAAAATTGCAGCAAGCGCTATAAGGATACCGCCGCGCAAGCCAACCGGTAGAGTATCTTCGCTTAGACAAATTTTCAAAACATTTTCCGAAGAAGTCGGCGGCACAATATTCATTACTAATAAGCCGGGTAATATCGAAATTAATATCGGGACTGCCTGGAAAAAAATTGTGAATAAAGACGCTTTTTTTATTACAGCGGTATTTGGCGCGCAAAGAATTTTTTGAACAACAATTTGATCGGCGGTCCAGAACCAAAATCCCATAATGGGTAACCCGAGACCGAACTCAAGCCAGGTTAATTTATCGACGGTTACATTGGATAAAGTTGATGTGGCTATTACCTTGCTCAATTCATGCGGATATTCCGCTCCCTGAAGAAAAATCCATGATGTAAGACCGGCTACTGCAAGAGTGATAAATATCGCGTGGATGGAGTTTAAATAAATTTCCGTTTGCATGCCGCCTATTAACAAATAAAGACAGGTAATGATTATGAAAAACAATATGGAATAATACGAGTCGAGATTGGAAATCATGTTTATAAATAAATTTCCAATGATAAGTATAATCAACATTCGTATAAAAACATTTGCTATTAAATATAGAATCGATACGAAAAGTCTGTTTGCTTTTCCAAACCTTAGTTCAAAAAATTCCGGAAGCGTTTTAATTCCGAGTTCTAAAAATTTAGGCGCTATCCATTGCCTCATTATTAGAATCGCTGCAATTGAGGTTACACCATAAATGTATGGTACGCCTAAGTTATGACCGCGCTGTGTTAATCCGAATAAATAAGGACTTATTATAGCGGTCGAAAAAAATGAGATTCCAAGCACAACGTAGGAAACATTTTTATTGGCAAAGAAAAAACTCTCGGCGGTTGCTTCGTTTGTAAGAGTTATGTAGATCGAAATTGATATAAGTACAATTGGATATGTAAAATATAAAAAGAGCCCGACTGTCGATACATCAATCAATACTTTATCCTCGGTAATCAGTTAATCGCTTTTTTAATGTACAACCATTGTACCACGCATAATTTGATTTGCTATTGCGGCTTTTGCGCCAACGACGAATCGGCAAACGATTCTTTTATATCAAAAAGATAGCGATTCATATATTTCATTTATATCGAAATGATATAAACTGAGTACATCCAAATCATTAAGTAACGGTTGGTAGTTCTTCAAACACATTTTTTACTTCATAGAAAATCAAGATGGGCAAGATTTTTTTGAAACTTGCCGATTGCTTGCCTTACGGTCGGTTAATAACTTTTAGATTGTTTTACTCTCAGTTATATTTTCCAACATTAACAACATAAATCCGCTCTATGATAATTACCTTATACCGACTTTTAATACTGTACTGATTTTATTTTCCTGATGGAAACCGGCAAAACATTTACTCCATCTTTATCGTAAAAAATAAATCAAAAATCGTTTCCAGACCTTTATGTCTATATCATTTTGATATAAATAAGTGTTGGCAATTTTTATCTTAATGATATAATCCCGAGTCCAATCCCCTTATTCTACTGTTAATTTAATGTTCATGGGCAGCGGCAACAATCGGTATAAACCTTGCAACATTTAAATACGCCATGCACCATCAATAATTTAGAAGGGTAAATTCTTTACTAAAAATTATTAGCGTTTTCGAATAAATCCATATAACAATTTGGAAATAATTTTTTTCAACTCATAATGAAGCATCTAAAGACAACTTACATTAAGAACGACGTATAAATGTTAAATGAAAGAAAATGATAATTCATTTTTTAATTAATAGTAAGGAGGCAAAAAATGATATGTAAAAAAGCGCTACATCTTTTATTCTTTGTTTTAATAATTATGGCTTTCTTTACCTCAAAGAGTTCGGCTCAATATTCTGCTATTGAGTCTTTCAATTACGCCCCGGGGACGAATTTTGATACACTGGCAGGCACTACCGGAAATGGTTGGACAGGATCATGGGATCTTTACGACGGCCCCAAAGGAGCGGCTGTAATTGCCGATACAGGATTCCACTATAACGATCTTAATTATGCTGTTCCGAGAACCGGACATCAACTTGTATGCGTTAATCAGAACGCATGGGATTCACATCGTTACGGTCGTTCGCTTGATAAAGTTTGGCCTGATCAAGCTGGTAAAGTTTATTGGTTTAGTATGCTGATGGAAATTCAAAATGCTCCAACGGCAAACTGCTGGTTAGGGGTCAAACTTTGTAAAGATCAAGGTTCCGAATACATGATGTTTGGTAAAGGATGGGGTATGACTGTATATACTGTTGGAAGCGGATATCACGGTGCTGCCGATCAAGAAACTTCCACTACCAACTGGGATGTGGGACCGGTATGGTTAGTAGGAAAAATTATTATGTCAGGAGATTCGCAAAATGAAAAAGCTTATATGTGGATAACACCGGATCCTTCTGCCGAACCCGACACGGCAACAGCCGACGCGAAATCGAACCCGGGTATGAATGATGGATTCCAGTATATTAAAATTGAATTCGGAGGTGAAACGGTTGGAATGGAAGTAGCTTTTGATGAAATCAGATTGGGAGAATCCTTCGCCGATGTTTCTTCACCGTTGGTAAGCAGCGGCTACTTAGCGAGAGAATCGTTTGAGTACTCAAAAGGTGCTTCAATTGATGCTGGTACCGGAGGCACAAATGATGGATGGGGTGGGCCTTGGGCTATTGACACATCTAACGCAAAGAACTATAATCTCTCATTAGTTTCCGAAACTGCCTTTAAGTATGGTGACTTAAACTATAACTACCCCCATGTAGGCAATAGTTTAGAAGCAAGCGCTCCAGGCAGTTGGGCATCGGCCCGCTATTTCCGTCCACTCGATAAAGCTTGGCCGGATGTTCAAGGTCAATATTGGGTAAGTTATCTTTTCCAAACTGAAAAAGCTCCTACCGGCAACACTTATTATCTACTTAAATTATACTCCGACAGCAAAGAACGTATTGCCTTTGGAAAGGGTGGCGGTGGAACAACCTATACTTGCGGCAGCGGTTGGCCGGGAGGTTCAGGTAGTGATGTTTCCAAAATTACAGCCGAAGGTGGCCCGATTTGGATAGTCTCTATGATAAACTTAACCGGTGATGCATCCAAAGATGCTAATGCAAAAACTTATATGTGGATAAATCCCGATCCATCAGCAGCTCCAGATACAAGTCTTGCCGATGTTAAACGAAATACCGATATGAGTACAGGTTTCAACAGAGTAGCTATTGAGTTCGGAGGTGCCGATACTATGAAACTTGCTTACGATGAAATTCGTCTCGGAACTTCTTTCAATGATGTCTCTTCGCCGCTAGTAACAGCTGTAGAACAATTAAATCAAATACCAACGCAATTTTCACTTTCGCAAAATTATCCTAATCCGTTCAACCCCAGCACAAATATTTCCTACACGTTAAACAAAGCCGGCATTGTTCGGCTGTCCGTATATGATGTTCTGGGTCGCGAAATAGCGGTTCTGGTAAACGAGGTGCAAGGTCCGGGATCTTACCAAATCCCGTTTATCGCCAATAATCTTTCGAGCGGCATTTATTTCTACAGACTCCAGGCAAACAGTAATGTTATGACAAAGAAAATGTTGCTGCTGAAATAAGTTGTAATTTATTTTTCATACTGCTTTCGACACGCCTGCTGCAATTTATTTCTGAAGCAGGCGTGTTTTTATTTTCTATGCATCCATGAAGTTACATTTTGTATTTTCCTTCTTCATATTTATGGATACCGACTTAAAACGTTTTACCGTCTGGCAGATATTTTTATAAATTAACTGATGGTAATTATTCCTTAACAAAGAAAATGACGCTGAGCAAACAACGGGATATAACAATGAAAACACATGTACGAATTTTAATCGCTCTTTCAATTCTAATTTTTACCGGTATACCATCAACGCTTTTTCCACAATCAAAAGAAATTAAGAACGGTATAGAATTAAGCGCGGCCGGATATAACGTAAAAGTTCAGTTTATTGAAGACAATATTGTGCGGGTGACAAAGTGGAATTTCAAAGGTACGCCCGAAAAGTTAAGTCTCTCCGTTATTAAAAAGGATTTACCAAAGTTGAAAATAAGCTCGGAACGGAAAGGAGATTTTATTTACCTCTCTTCACTATCGCTAACTCTAAAGATTTCGAAGAAAGACGGCAATGTTGAGTTTGCGACAAAGGATAATTCCGAAATATTAAAAGAGAAAGACGCTCCCATATTTAAGCCAGTAGTTTACTACAATGATTCCGGCTTTACTATTCAACAAAGTTTTCAATTAACTTCCGATGAAGGTATTTACGGACTCGGCGAACAGGAAGAAGGATATTTTAATTTCCGGGGTAAGAAAATTGAGTTGGCGCAGGCTAATGTCGGCGCCGCAAATTCGTTTCTCGTTTCAACTAATAATTACGGAATTCTATGGGATAATTATTCCAAGACAATTTTTTCCGATGACGAAGACGGCTTGAAAATTTGGTCGGACATCGGCAGCAACATAGATTATTATTTTGTCTACGGAAAAAATATGGATGACATTATTTCCGGCTATCGCAATCTGACCGGCAAAGCGCCGATGTACGGCAAATGGGCATTCGGCTACTGGCAAAGCAAGGAACATTATCAAACGCAAGCCGAGTTGATGAGCGTTGCCGAAAAATATCGCCGGTTAAAATATCCTATCGATAACATAATTCAGGATTGGGATTACTGGAACGGTGCGCAGAACTGGGGCGGAATGTTTTTCGACAAAACATTATTCCCCCGTCCCAAAGAAATGTGCGACAGTTTACACTCGCTGCACTTCCACATAATCATTTCAATTTGGCCGGCGCTTGGACCTAACACGGAAATTTATAAAGATATGATGAAGCATGGATATCTATATAAACCTGTC
Source organism: Bacteroidota bacterium (assembly GCA_021814855.1). The sequence goes on from JAKAHQ010000131.1 coordinate 5,390, forward strand.
GGATGGGCGGGTTTCAAATATTACGACGCATTCAACCCTTCGGCAAACGCTCTTTACTGGAAATATTTAAAGAAGGGACTTTATTCAAAGGGACTTGACGGATGGTGGATCGATTCGACCGAACCGGATGTTGTTAACGCCATGACGAAAGAATCGAGCGAGTATGAGTTGAAAAAAATGGGAAGAAATTTTCTCGGTTCGTGGGCAAGATACTTGAATGCTTTTTCGCTGGCGATGACAGACGACATTTATAAAGATTGGAGAAAGGAAACATCGAAGCGGCGAGCGTATATTTTAACAAGATCTACTTTTGCAGGGCAGCAGCGCAATGCCGCAACTACATGGTACGGCGATATAGATGCGAGCTGGAAAA
>JAKAHQ010000132.1 GCA_021814855.1 Bacteroidota bacterium
TATTCGTCCAGTATTGGAAAAATATCATGCAGGGATTCCTGCACGATTTTAAGATTGCCTAGAATAAAAGTATTCGGATTATTTATTTCATGCGCCACTCCGGCTACAAGTTTTCCGAGAGACGCAAGTTTATACGACTGCATCAGTTTGGCTTCCATAATTTTTTGATCGGTAATATCGCTGCAGACTTCGAGCACGCGTTCGGCTTTTCCGTCGTGGCCAAGTATAGGATGCGATTTAAGCCGGTATGTTTTTTCCTTGTGCTGGAGTTCAACCGAATCATCTCTTGTAAACTCGAATGAATTTACCGCGGGGCATTGTTCGCACGGCTTATCCCGATCGAATACTTTTTTGTAACATTTACCTTCGTCGCCTATTTCATTTTTGTTCGACATAATTATTTCATATTGACGATCGATCACAACAATTGTATCGGCGATGGCGCTGAAAAATGTTCTCAGCTTTTCCCTTTTTTGATAACACTCTTCCGTCAACCGCAGCAAAGTTTCGTTTTTAGCTTTCAAGATTTTCTGCTGCGTTTCATGGTTCTTAATTTTTTCTTCCTTTTCAATCAGTCTTGAAATCTTTCCGGCTATTTCATCGACGAGTAATTTCTCTTCGTCCAGAAAATTCGAACCGATTTTGAGATATGCTTTTATTTCACCGTAGGATTTCCCATTCAGAAAGATTTTTGATACCAAGATATTTGCGTAATTCTCTGTGTCAGGTATTTTCCTCCCGAATTTCTTCTTACCTATCTCTATGTTCACAATTGTGTTTTCTGGGTATTGGAATCCGGCTTCAAGAAGCTTAGTACATGCTTCAAGAGCATCATCAATCTCTGCCGACTTTTCAAATTCCTTGCTAATGCCGTAGAGGCATTCCAATTCTTTTACCCATACTTTGAGATCATGTTCAATCTGGGTAATCTTTAAAAAATTATTTTTCAAACCGAGAAAGAAATTCGACTCTGAAAAGAATACAAGAAACTCTCCGGCGATGCCGTCAAGCATGAATAACTTAGGAGTACTATTTGTTTCAGCAATTTCCATCGCTTCGCAAATGATTTTCAGCTTGGTATTTAAACCGGTACTTTCGGCCGAAAGTTGTGTAAGGTCTAATTCATTTTCATTGAGGATTGCAGATAATGAGGGTCCGAGGAAAATTAATTTTCTGTCTTTTCCTATAATCGCGATCTGGCTGCAAAAGTCATATATCAAATCGAAATTATCATTCCTATTCATATTAACTTCTTTTTGATATTTGAAAGATAATAATTCTCCGGATAAGTAATTACAGGTTTAAGCGGGTCGAATGTGGAAAGGACAATCGAGTAATTCACGAATGATAATTTCTTCTTCGCAAAACCGTTATTAAAATAATTTATCGTCCAGCAATTTAAGTCGTCTCTGAATTCTTGAAACCTATTAATAACATTTATCTCATCGGTTAAATCGCACGGGCAATCATAGCTGAATAAATTAGAGAACCGGTTTGCCAGTTTGATTATCATCTGCCAATTTTCAAATTGATGGATTCCGTTAGTAACTTTTTTTGCATATTGAATTGTATTGTCGCACCTCGTATATGAGCCGCCCTGTTCGATATATGTGGCGGCAGGGAGAATAATATCCGCTTCGTTCGAAGTGGCCGTAGGAAAACTTTCGCAGACAACCATGAATTCAATTCCGGTGAAATATTTTTTTGAATTATCATATCGAAGCGGATCTTCTCCGAATATTAAGGCGGCTTTTATTTCTCCCCGCTTCATCTTTGCGGCAAGATTTACCGGCTTGAAAACAGATTTAATTTCAGCGTTCCATATCTTTCCTATTCGGTCGATTTCCGATAGCTCATCGAAGCCGACATAACCGGGAAGATAATTCGTATCCGCTCCCATCTCCATTACACCGGTAGAATTATTGTGATCGCGTAATAAAATTATCCCGTTGTTTTGCTTTGCGATTCTTCCCGTAAGAAGCAAGTAATTTCCGATCGCCTTTAAATCATCTTTTGATTTATCTCTGGTCGAATCGATATTGTAAATAAAAATTATGTTCGCCGAAAGATTTCCCAACAAATAGGCAAGCGAATTAAATTTATTTTCATCTATTTCATTGTTCAATAACGCTTGCCGGATTTCTGTTTGTTCAAGAATTCTATCCGGTTCATTGGAATGATTTGTCCGTGAGTTTACAAAGCGGGTATCATAATTTCTCTTTCTGTGCAGACGCTTAATCAAAGCATCAAATATGATGGTGTTTGTTCCTTTCCTGTTATCAACCCACAAGTCGGCAATTTTGGAAAGTTGATTTTCCGCTGAACTAAACAGTACAATCTTCGCTCCTCTTTTCTGCGCAGATTTTATTTTCAACTCCATGATAAGATTTTCATCAGTGAGATTTGAATTAACAACAACTATGACGTCGGCATTAACAAGATCATCCATCTTAACCGTGGAAGTTGTAAACCCCATCATCTCATCAAGACTGTTTAGTTCCGGCCCGAACAAAAGATTTGAGAAGCTCGAAATATTATTGTTCTTAAGCGCCGTGCGGGCAAATTTTTGAAGCAAGTACAATTCTTCATTTGATAATTTGGGAGAAACAAAAACAGCTACCGAATCCTGCCCGTATTTCTTTTGTATCGCGTTTATATTCGATTTAATTAAGCGGAAGGCCTCTTCATATTCGACTTTTTGAAAGTTTCCGTTTCTTTTGACAAGCGGATCGAGAATTCGATTCTTTCCGTAAAGATATCGGTAGCCGAATCTTCCTTTGCTGCATAGAAAACCCTTGTTATGTTCTTCTTGTATTTTCCCGACTGAATTTGAAACGTAAAAAATATCATCGCTGATTTTTTTGAAATTTAGTTTGCATCCAACTGAGCAGAAGCCGCAAACGGTTTCAATGTTTTCTTTCGTGAGAGTGCCGGGAATTCTAAACGGATATTTTTCGCTGATGGCACCTGTGGGACAAACATCGATGCAGTTTCCGCAGCCGATGCAGTTTGTTTCCATTAAGGATTTTTCCATCGCGGGTTTAACGATGGTTTTGAATCCGCGGTTTACAAATCCCAACGCCGACACTTTTAGAATTTCCGAGCAGGTTCTAACGCACCTGCCGCAGTTAATACATTTGTTCGGATCAAGTTTTATAAACGGGTGCCTCGCGTCAATCTTATATTTCTTTATCTCGCCGGTAATCTCCCGGATATCGACATTATATTCGTTGCAGTATTGCCTTAGTCTGCAATCGAAATATTCCGAACAGCCGCATTCAAGGCAGCGTTCGGCCTCTCGCTTTGCCTGGCTTTCGGAAAAACCTTTTTCAACTTCTTCGAAATTATGAACGCGATCGGAAACGGTAAGTTCATTCATTCTTTGACGGGCTAATTTCGCGACCTCGTCAAATTCCCGCTGGGCCGGTTTTGAAAGTTTATTTTTAAGACTAAAAAATTTACCGGAAGATCTCTGAGCCGAACCGTTTTGCAAAAATTCCATAATTGAAACGGCAGCTTTTTTCCCTTGGGCAATTGCGGTGATTGCCGTGAAGGGTCCGGTTACTACATCTCCTCCGGCAAACACGCCGGGGATTGCTGTTTCTAAAGTATCTTTGCCTACGCGGATTGTTCCCCATTTTTCTACGCTGCAGTCGGGATCAAATAAATTAAATTTTGTATCTACCGATTGGCCGATTGCGCCGATTAAATAATCGCATGTAATTATAAACTCGGAACCCGGTACCGGGACGGGTTTAGGACGTTCGCCGGGTTTTGATTCCTCTAACTTCATTTTCAAACATTCAATTGCAAAAAGTTTTCCTTCTTCCGAAATAATAGATTTAGGATTTGTAAGGAATAAAATTTCCACACCTTCTTTTTGGGCTGCTTCAATTTCATCATGATGGGCAGGCATTTCTTTGATGCTTCGGCGGTAAACTATTTTTACCTCGTCGGCTCCGCATCTAAGAGCCGTGCGAGCGGCATCAATTGCGGTGTTTCCTCCGCCAACAACCAAAACATTTCCCTTAAGCTTGGGAATGTTTTTCAATTCAACATCCCGAAGAAAGTTGATACCGCTGAATACACCGTTAATTCTTTCCTCTCCTTCCAAACCCATCTGCGTTGCTTTCTGGGCTCCAACTGAGATGAACACGGATTCGAAACCGCTTCTTAGCAAATCTTTAATACCGAATTCCGCTCCCAATGCAATACCGGTACGAACTTCAACGCCAAGATTAATTATCCAACTGATTTCCGAATCCAAAATTTTTTTAGGAAGCCGGTATTCAGGGATTCCGTAGCGAAGCATTCCGCCGAGTTTTGGCAGCTTTTCAAAAATTGTAACCGAATATCCCTCAAGTGTTAAATAATACGCGCATGATAGCCCTGCCGGTCCTCCGCCAATTACTGCTACCTTTTTATTTTTCTTTTCTTTTAAAGTTGGGATCCACTTATGAACTGCATCCGTATCAGCAATAAACCGTTTAAGCGCGTTCACTGCTACCGGCTCGTCAACATTATTTCTTCGGCAAGCCGCTTCGCAATTGCGCACACAAATACGCCCAATCGAAAGAGGAAGAGGATTATTCTGTTTAACTAATTTCAATGCTTCTTCATATTTTCCAAGCGAGATTAATGATATATATGCTTGAACATCTACACCGGCAGGACAATTATTCACGCATGGCCCAATGCAATCTGCGTAATGGTTCGACATAAGTAGCTCCAAACATGTCTTTCTGGAGACGAGCACTTTAGCCGAGCGGGTTTGTATTTTCATTCCGGTTTGAATTTTCGTCGAGCAAGACGGGACCAGTTTATCTGTTCCTTCCAAGTCTACTACACAAAGAAAACAAGACGTAAATTCTTCCAGGCGTTTATCGTAACATAAAGTCGGAATCTCATCGAGTTTGTTTTCTTCCACAACTTCCAAAATAGTTTTACCCGCAGAAGCCGAAATTTCTTTGCCGTTAATTGTCGCCGTAATTTTTTCCATCCGATAAAATCCTTAGTCTTTTATCACAGCATCAAGATTGCAGACATCATAACATTTACCGCACTTGTTGCATATACTCTGATCGATTACATGAACTCTCTTTTTACTTCCGGAGATAGCGCCGGAGGAACACGCTTTTATACAAAGCAAACATCCTTTACATTTTTCTTCGCTGATCGAATAAGTAATTAAAGAAGAACAACTGTGAGCCGGACACTTCTTATCTACAATGTGCGCTATGTATTCGTCGCGGAAAAAATTTAGAGTTGTGAGAACCGGATTAGGCGCGGTTTGGCCTAATCCGCAAAGACTGGCATTTTTAATTTGACCGGCGAGGTTTTCCAATTTATTAAGATCATCTTCCCTGCCGTTGCCTTCGGTAATCCGTTCCAAAATCTCAAGCATTCTCTTTGTACCAATTCGGCAGAAAGTACATTTACCGCACGATTCAAGCTGTGTGAAATTCAAAAAATATTTTGCAAGGTCCACCATGCAAGTTGTTTCGTCGAGAACAATTAATCCGCCGGAGCCCATTATAGCGCCGGTGTTTGTAATTTCGTCATAATCGATTTTTAAATTTCCCATGCTTGCCGGAATACAGCCGCCCGACGGTCCGCCAATTTGAATGGCTTTGAACTTCTTATCATTTTTGATTCCCCCGCCGATATCAAAAATTATTTCGTCGATTGTTATACCCATCGGCACTTCAACCAAGCCGGTTCGTTTAACCTTGCCTGCAAGCGCAAATACTTT
>JAKAHQ010000133.1 GCA_021814855.1 Bacteroidota bacterium
CACCGCTATTATTGAGCCGATGTTGGGAATAAAATTAAGAAGCATTGCCAATATTGCCCAGATTATAAAAAATTCTATTCCGAACAGCCATAATATAAAACCAAAGAATAACCCCACTGTTAAGCTGATGAAGAACTTAGTTACGATATATCTTTGAATCTGAATCGTGATATCTTTAAAAGTCTTGCGGAGTTTTATTTCCCTTTGAACAGTAAGCGTTTCCATCGCTTCGTCGCGTGTCTTTTTAACATCTTCTTCTGCTTCTGCGCCTGTCTTAAAATCTTTTTTCATTTTTTTTAGGGATGACCGAACGCCTTTTTCAACGTAGCGCATCCTAATAGCTTCGAAAACTTTATGATGACCTCTGCTTATGAAAATGAAAAAGAATAATACAAGCAATACGCTCGCAATAATTGAAAATGTCGATGTGAAAAATCCGCTTGCTATTACGCTGTAATCTGCAGATTTAAGCAGCTTGGCAATATTAAAATGCGTAAGCACCCTTTCTTTTATACCAAGCGAAACGGCTGTGGAACTGACTATATGATTTAATTTATTCTCATAGATAGGCAGCCTGGCGCCGAACTGAACCATTGATTCGACTATGATTTTCGAAATGCCGTAAAGCAGCGAAACGGTTAAAAACAAATCGATAAAAATTATTACGACAAGCGGAAATTTCTTTCCTTCTAAAAAATTATTGAGCGGTTCAAAAAAGAAAAACAGTATGTAAGCTATTACAAGCGGAATGAATATATGCTGGAGCTCCTTTAATACGAAGCAGATAAAAAATAATCCGAGTACCGAAACAAAAAATCTTACTACCGGGTCGTTATAAACTTTTTTCATATTCAAGGATATTGAATTACCTATCCCAAAATACAAAAAATGAAATTATGTAATACCGGTTTTTTAGCCGGGTCGGTTATTAAATCATTAATTCTTAACTCGCTTCAGTAAAACGACGCCGGGCTATAGACGCTTCTTTAACAAATCCAAGAGCTTATAATGCCGCTGCCGTCAAAGGCGCTAACATTTACGTCGGCTCGAAAATCGCGATACCATTGACAACGTGAGCAAAATGTCTTATAGTTGAGAAAGAGTGTCTATGGAATGAGCCATAAAAAGAAAATATCGGCGTCGAATAAGTCCGTATATGTATTAGTGCTTAGCACGGGCGTATTAATGGCGATTGCGGTTTTATACAGTCTATTCGTAGGAATCCGGATAAATTTTTTGTATTCAACCCTTCTTAACGCTTCCCTGGAAATAAAGATTAATGTAGCCCGCGCAAGGATTGATATACTTAAAAATATTACCACTCCTTCAAATAATTCCATCGACGAGGCATGGCAGTACCTATCGCTTGCGGAATTTAACACCAAAATTATATTAGAAGAAAAGGACCGCTCAAACATACTGCCCGTACCTTTTAACAATTTATCCCTTAACAGGGAAATTCAGAAACTCCAGGTTCAGCTGCTAGAGTTCCGCGCTTTATCCGGCCAACTTGCCGGTAACATTAATCCTCAAGACACTACTATGATAAAAGCGGCATGGGATGAGCAATTTAAAGCCATTGAAAAACAATCAGCAAAAATTGAAGACAGCATCTGGACCATTATTTCTTACCAAACAAAAATTTTCCGCATCACGCAATTCGGCTTTGTCGCATTTAGTCTTGCTCTTTCTTTTATAACAATCTGGATCTTTTACAATTACGAAAAGCAAAGAAATGCATACCTAAGGCAAATTGAAGAAACTAGTCTCAGCATCGAAAAAGGAAATTTAAAAAGAACGAGGGCAGAAGAAGCTTACCAGGAGACTCAGAGAAAATTAAATACGCTCGTTCAAAATTTGCCCGGAATGGTTTACAGATCCAGCGTTGACCAGGTATGGTCGTTTGATTATGTAAGCGACATGTGCATGCAGGTGACGGGATATAAAGCCGAAGACTTAATAAACGACGCTAAAGTTAATTACTACGATTTAATTCACATCGATGATCGAAAGAAGATTTTTGATCAGGTAAAGACGGCAATTGAGGAAAGAAAATCGTTTCAATTAATTTATAGAATTAATACCGCTGCCGGATATGAAAAGTGGGTTTGGGAACAAGGCGTTGGAATCTTTTCCGAGAAGGACGACGAGCTGCTGGCGCTGGAAGGATTTATAACAGACATAACGGAACAAAAGACAATTGAAGAGCAGGTAAATCTGCAGTCGCACGCGCTTGAAGCCGCTGCAAACGCCATTGTTATTACGGATACGGACGGAAATGTTGTGTGGGCAAATACTTCATTTTCAAATTTAACGGGCTATTCGTTAAAAGAAGCGCTCGGTAAAAAACTGAATTTCTTAAAATCCGGCAACCACGAGCCCGAATACTATTCCTACATGTGGAATAAGATTAAGTCCGGGCAAATTTGGCGCGGCGAAATAATCAACAAAAGAAAAGACGGAACCCTTTACAACGAAGAAATGACTATTACGCCGACAAAAAATCCAAGCGGTGAAATTATTTCTTTTGTTGCAGTTAAGCAGGACATAACAGAGCGGAAGCTTTCGGAACAGGCGTTGAGAGACAGCGAATTACGGTTTAGAGGTTTGTTCGAACATGCCACAATAGGTATTTACCAGTCCACGCCGGACGGTAAAGTTTTGATGGTGAACCCGACCTTACTGAAAATTACCGGATACAATTCCATCGACGAAATTGCAAGCATGGACGCTTCAAACTTTTACGCCGATCCATCCACCCGCGAAACGTTTATGCGGGAAATTGCAAAACGCGGTTCGATACTCGGTTTTGAATCTTTATGGAAAAAGAAAGACGGAACATTTATTTACATACGCGAAAGCGCACGCGCCGTTAAGGATGACGACGAACACATAATCGGCTACGAAGGAACGATTGAAGACATCAGCGAGAAAAAGAAAACCGAGCAGGATCTTATTGAAGCAAAAGAGCATGCCGAATTATCCGACAGATTAAAATCCGAATTTCTTGCCCAGATATCTCACGAAATAAGAACCCCGTTGAACGTTATATTAAGCTTCACTTCTATAATGAAGGAAGAGCTTAAAGATCAAGTTGACGACGAAATGGCCAACGCCTTCGATGTGATAGACGACGAAGGTAAAAGAATTATGCGGACGGTTGAGCTGATATTGAATATGTCCGAGCTTCAAACCGGCTCCTACAATTACCAGCCGAAGCGGATTAATCTTTACAAGGAAGTCATACAAAAACTTCAGAACAGCTTCCAGCACATAGCAAAACAGAAAAAAGTAAAGCTTATAATCAATAACAAAACAAATGGTTCAATAATCGAAGCCGATGAATATTCCGTAAATCAAATCTTTTATCACCTGCTCGATAACGCCTTTAAATATACTTCCAAAGGAAAAGTAGAAATTACTCTCGATAACGATTCGCGGGATAATCTGTACGTAGATGTTGCCGATACGGGAATCGGGATTTCCGAAGAATATCTTCCAATGCTCTTTACACCGTTTACACGGGAAGAGAAAGGTTACACAAGAACGTTTGAGGGCAACGGACTTGGCCTGGCATTGGTAAAAAGATACTGCGAGCTTAACGGGGCGGAAATAAAAGTATCAAGCGCTAAAGGGCAAGGCACAATTTTTAGAATAATTTTCCACACGCGCAATTGAATGATTGAGAAATCCGAAATAAAATTTAAACCGCTCAATACGAAGACATGGAATGATTTTGTAGAATTATTCGGCGAACACGGAGCTTGCGGCGGTTGTTGGTGTATGAGCTGGCGTTTAAAACCTTCCGACTTCAAAAAACATAAAGGCGCCGGAAACAAACGGGCAATGAAACGTCTGGTTGATAATAAAGAGCAAATAGGAATTATCGCTTACCTGAATAAAAAGCCCATAGGATGGTGCGCCGTTGCGCCAAGAGAAAAATCTATCCGTCTCGAGAATTCAAAAGTGCTGGCAAAAATAGATGATGAAAAAGTCTGGTCGGTAACTTGTTTTTTCATAAGAAAAGAATTCCGGCGAAAAGGATTATCTACGGAATTGTTACAAGCCGTAATTGATTTTTGCCGGAAGAAGAAAGTAAAAATACTCGAAGGTTATCCCTCCGTACCGTACAATACTAATATTCCCGCAGCGTTTGCATGGACTGGAATTCCAAGCGCGTTTGAAAAAGCAGGATTTACGGAAGCGGCGCGCCGGTCTAAATCTCGACCAATTATGAGATATTATTTATAGAAGCGGCCGCAAACAGAGCGACCGCTTTTAAAAAACATCAACCTTTGCCCGCGATAAAGTTACTTAGCGTTAATTACTATCGAAGCTTCTTTTAAACCAGCCGACGAAGCCGCAAAAGAAATTTTTCCTTTCTTCCCGTTTGACTGGACAACAGCCAGGCACATTCCGTTAAAAGCTTTTCTATAGCTCGCTTTAAACGGTTCGTGGCTTATCTCGCTTCCGTTATCAACCCCGGCAATAAATCCTTCGCCGCTAATTTTGAAGTTGATCAGATTGTCGGCATGCGGAATCATCACACCGTCTTTATCTACAACTTTTACGGTAACAAACGAGAGGTCCGAACCGTCGGCGGTAATTATTTTTCTATCCGCACTTAAAATAATTTTAGCCGGATCGCCGGCTGTCTTTACATCTTGTTCAATTAACTTTTTGCCTTTAAGATAAGCAACCGCATGAAGCGCGCCCGGCGAGAAAGGAACACGCCACATCAAATGAATCTCGTCGCCGGTTTTCTTTTTCATACCGAGCGATTTACCGTTCAAAAATAGTTCTACCGCATCGCCGTTTGTGTAGGCCCATACATCCACCGTTTGCCCGTTTTTCCAATTCCAATGAGGAAAGATGTGAAGCACCGGTTTATTCGTCCATTCGCTCTGGTACATATAATATGAATCTTTAGGAAAGCCGCACAAATCCAAAATTCCGAAATATGAACTCTTTGCCGGCCACGGGTACGGTGTCGGCTCGCCGAGATAATCGAAACCGGTCCAGATAAATAAGCCGGAAAGGAAATCATACTTCTTAATTATCTTCCAGGTTTCTTCGTGAGTAGATCCCCACGGTACACGACAGTTATCGTAAGCCGAACAACTGAAATCGGGATTTCCGCCGGTGAATGGAATATCCCACCTAACAGGCCAGACCCTTATTGAATCGGAAGGCATGTCGTAACTGCCGCGGGTTGCAAGAGCGGAGGTCGTTTCAGTCGCAATAAATTTTCCGTCGGGAAAAGTTTTTAGGAAATCCGGGAAAGAATCTTGTCTGTAATTATAACCGATTAAATCGAGTGCGCCGGATTTTATGAGAAAATTATTTTCTTTTTCGCCGTTCAAGGCAGATGTAATAGGGCGGGTTTTATCCAGACTTTTAACTATTGACGCAAGTTCCTGGGCTATTGCAACTCCGGAAGGATCTCCCTGTTCCGGTATTTCGTTGCCGATACTCCAGATAAAAACACTCGGATGATTTCGATCGCGAAGTATCATATCCGTCAAATCGCGTTTATGCCAGGCATCCCAGTCAAGATGGTAGTCATACTCGGTTTTCTGCATCTTCCACATATCGAATGCTTCATCCATTACAATGAAACCCATTCTATCGCAGAGATCGAGCAGCTCAGGCGCGGGTGGATTGTGCGATGTGCGAATTGCGTTGCAACCCATCGATTTCAACAATTCCAGTTGACGCTCTATAG
>JAKAHQ010000134.1 GCA_021814855.1 Bacteroidota bacterium
CCTCTTTTGAGCACGATGCATGCGGAATGGGTTTTGTCGCGGATGTTAAAGGAAGAAAACCCAGATCGATTATTGATAAAGGTCTGGACATTCTAAAAAATCTTGAACACCGGGGCGCGGTTGGTGCGGATCCCAATACAGGCGATGGTGCCGGCATTCTAATTCAGATGCCCGATGAATTCCTGCGAAAAGTAACCGATGAAAAAAATATTAAACTACCTGCCGAAAGACGATACGGCGTTGGTATGGTATTTCTTCCACAAAATGCAATACTTCGTAAATCTGTTGAAAATATCATTGAGAAAATTATTATTGATGAGGACCAAAAATTTTTGGGATGGCGCGATGTGCCAGTAGATCCAACGGTACCGGGTAAAGGTGCTCAATCTACCCAACCGTTTATAAGGCAATGCTTCATCGGTGCAAATAAAAAGTTGGCAACTCATGACGACTTTGAAAGAAAACTTTATCTTATAAGAAGAATGATCGATCAGCGCGTCCGCGCGGAATTAAAACTCGATCGAAGCAAATATTATGTGCCGTCTTTCTCCAGCAAGGTTTTAATTTATAAAGGAATGCTTCTCGCTCCGCAGATGCTCGCCTTCTATAAAGACCTTAGCGACCCCGATATGAAATCGGCGATGGCTATGATTCACATGAGATTTTCCACAAACACTTTTCCTACATGGGATTTGGCTCATCCGTTTAGAATGATTGCGCACAACGGAGAGATCAACACTCTCCGCGGAAATAAAAACTGGATGGCTGCACGCCAGCACGTTATGGAATCTCCGTACTACGGAAAAGATTTGAGAAGAATGCTTCCGATAATTATGGAAGGGCAAAGCGATTCCGCAACTTTCGACTCCGTACTCGAATTATTGGTAATGAGCGGAAGAAGTCTGCCGCACGCGATGATGATGATGATTCCCGAAGCCTGGTCAAAAAATGATTTGATGGACCCGGATAGACGAGCTTTTTACGAATACCACGCAACAATGATGGAACCGTGGGACGGACCTGCGGCAGTTGTGTTTACAGATGGAAACATTATCGGCGCGACATTAGACAGAAACGGTTTGCGTCCATCCCGTTATGTTGTTACCAAGGACGACTTGGTAGTTCTTACTTCCGAAGCCGGCACGTTCAGCGTTGACGCTGAGAATGTAGCCGTAAAAGGAAAACTCCAGCCTGGTAAAATGTTCATACTCGATTTGAAGCAGGGAAGAATTATTTCCGACGAAGAAATTAAGAAAGACATTGTTACCCGTCAGCCCTATAAAAAATGGGTTAACGAAAACATGATTAAGTTAAGCCACCTTCCTACACCGGATTATATCTACAATGCCGATTTCGATACACTTTTAATTCGCCAAAGAATTTTCGGTTACACCAAGGAAGACCTGATGCAGGTAATGCTGCCTATGGCAGTTACCGGTCAAGAAGCTGTCGGATCGATGGGAACTGACGCCGCACTTGCTGTACTTTCGGATAAACCTCAGATGCTGTTCAGATATTTTAAACAGTTGTTCGCGCAAGTAACCAATCCTCCAATCGATGCAATACGCGAAGAACTTGTAATGGAATTAACTACCTATGTAGGACCGGAACAAAATCTTTTAGGCGAGACACCGCAGCATGCTCATCGGCTGGAACTTGAGCATCCGTTGCTCTCAAATTCCCAGATGGAAAAGATTCGCCACATAGCGAAAGGACATTTTAAATCAATTACGATTCCGCTACTTTTCAATCCGTTTGAACGCCACGACATGCGTGACCGCCTCGACGCCATTTGCCAGGAAGTAGTTGATGCGGTAAAAGCCGGCAACTCGCTTATAATTCTTTCGGATAAAGGAACAGATAGAGGTCATGCGGCTATTCCGAGTTTATTGGCTACGGCTGCAGTTCATCACGCTCTGCTTCGCGCCGGATTGAGAACAAAAACCGGAATTATTGTAGAAAGCGGCGAGCCGAGAGAGGTTCATCACTTTGCGTTACTTTGCGGTTACGGCGCTAACGCAATTAATCCATACGTAGCTTATGAAACGCTTGCTTATCTAACAGAAAAAAAATTCCTGCCTGAAGGAATGGATTACAAAAAAGTGAAAGACAATTTTGTTAAAGCGGTGAGCAAAGGTCTTTTCAAAATTTTCAGTAAAATGGGAATCAGCACGCTTCAATCTTACTGCGGAGCGCAGATATTCGAAGCTGTAGGATTGGATACCGAAATTGTTGAAAAATATTTTGCCGGAACGCCGACGCGCATCGAAGGATTGAGTCTTGAAATGTTGGAAGAAGAAACTGTACGGCGTCATAAGCACGCTCTCGATCCGCAAATTGATCAGAGTACGTTGGATGTAGGAGGTCTCTATCAATACAGAAGAGACGGAGAAGATCACCTGTGGAATCCTCTGACAATTTCAAAATTGCAGTTGAGCACTCGACGGAACGACTACAAAACTTTTAAAGAATACACCGAGCTAATCAACAATCAAAACAAAAAGAGAGTTACACTGAGAAGTTTATTCGAACTTGATACGGCCGGGAAACAAATCCCAGTTGAAGAGGTCGAACCGGCTTCGGAAATAGTAAAAAGATTTTCTACCGGTGCAATGAGTTTCGGGTCGATATCCCGCGAAGCGCACACTTCGCTTGCGGTTGCAATGAACAGAATTGGCGGAAAATCAAACACGGGCGAAGGCGGCGAAGAAGAAGAAAGATTTAAAACACTTCCTAACGGCGACAGCATGAGATCTGCCATAAAGCAAGTTGCATCCGCCCGCTTTGGTGTAACTGCCAACTACTTGGTCAATGCCGATGAACTTCAAATCAAAATGGCTCAAGGCGCAAAACCGGGAGAAGGCGGACAACTGCCGGGACATAAAGTAGACAAGATAATCGCCAGGGTTCGTCACAGCACTCCAGGTGTTACGCTGATTAGCCCCCCGCCACATCATGATATTTACTCAATCGAGGACTTGAAGCAGTTAATCTTCGACTTGAAGAATATTAATCCCAAAGCGCGAATAAGTGTTAAACTTGTTTCAGAAGTAGGAGTAGGTACAATTGCTGCCGGTGTTGCAAAAGCTCATGCAGATCATATTTTAATAAGCGGACACGACGGCGGTACCGGCGCAAGTCCAATCTCATCTCTTCAATATGCGGGAACGACTTGGGAATTGGGCCTAAGCGAAGCTCACCAGACTCTTGTTCTGAACGGATTGCGCGACAGAGTTTACCTTGCAACCGACGGCCAGTTGAAAACGGGTCGCGATGTAGTTATAGCAGCGCTTCTTGGCGCCGAAGAATTCGGATTCGCAACAGCGCCGCTTGTTACTCAAGGATGCATAATGATGCGCAAGTGCCATCTCAATACCTGTCCGGTAGGAGTCGCAACTCAAGATCCCGAGCTAAGAAAAAAATTCACCGGCAAACCGGAATATGTAATCAACTTCATGTTCTACATTGCCGAAGAAGTAAGAGAGTTGATGGCTCAGCTCGGTTTTCGAAAGATGAATGAAATGATTGGTCAAACCGATAAAATTATTCCGATCAGACTTCATGATCACTGGAAAGCCCGCGGCCTCGATCTTTCAAAGCCGTTGTTCAAAGCAACATCGTTGTATGATACTAATCTTTATAGAACACGCGGGCAAGATCACGGCATTGATAAACAGCTCGATCTCGAATTTATAAATGAGGCAGCGCCGGCACTGGAAAACAAAACTCCGGTTAATATTAAAACGAGAATAAGAAACATTCATCGTACAGTTGGCGCTATGCTCTCAAGCGAGATAGCCAAAAAATATGGCGAAGGAGGTTTACCGGACAACACAATCAATATTCAATTGCGCGGAACAGCGGGACAAAGCTTCGGCGCATTCCTTGCAAAAGGAATTGAACTGGATTTGACCGGCGAGGCGAATGATTATCTTGGCAAGGGTCTTTCCGGAGGAAGATTAATCGTAAAGATTCCTCCCGAAGTTACATTCGATCCGGCAGAAAATATTATTGCAGGCAACACATGTTTATACGGCGCCACCAGCGGCGAAGCTTATGTCAATGGTGTCGTAGGGGAAAGATTCGGCGTTCGAAATTCCGGCGCGTATGCCGTTGTTGAAGGAGTCGGTGATCACGGTTGCGAATACATGACCGGAGGAAGAGTTGTGGTAATAGGAAAAACCGGAAGAAATTTCGGCGCGGGCATGTCCGGCGGCATTGCTTATGTCTGGGATCCTTCAAAGGAAGGAACAAAATATATCAACCGGGAAATGGTCGACGTTGAATATTTGATTTACGACGAAGACGTTGCCGAAGTTAAAAACATGGTTGAGAAACATTTCAAATACACGGGATCCAAACGTGCGGAATTTATTTTGAACAACTGGGATAAAGAGAAAGATAATTTCTGGAAGATAATTCCCGGCGAATACAAGAAAGCGTTGGCAAGGATGGCTAAAGAAGAAGATGCAAAAAAATCCAACGCCGGTAAAGAAATTGAGATGGAGGAAACATTACATGGGTAAACCAACCGGATTCATGGAATATAAAAGAGAAATTCCTAAAAAAATTGCAGTTCAGGAAAGAATAAAAAATTACAACGAGTTCGAGTTTGAGTTCACACAGGAAGAAGCAAAGACTCAAGGCGCCCGCTGTATGGAATGCGGTATTCCTTTTTGTCACGGAGAAACCGGCTGCCCGGTTCAAAATTATATCCCGGAATGGAATGATCTTGTTTATAAAAATCATTGGAAAGAAGCGCTTGAGAACCTTCACTCAACGAATAACTTTCCGGAATTTACCGGACGGCTTTGCCCGGCACCGTGTGAATCTGCATGTACACTCGGCATAAACGAGTTACCTGTTACAATAAAATCGATTGAGCGGACAATCATTGAAAGAGGATTCAAAGAAGGATGGGTTAAACCGAGAATGCCTCATGTAATGAGCGGTAAATCCGTTGCGATTGTCGGTTCGGGACCAGCTGGATTGGCTGCGGCTCAGCAGCTTGTTCGCGCGGGCCACTCGGTTACTGTTTACGAAAAGAACGACCGCATCGGCGGACTGCTTCGTTACGGCATTCCCGATTTCAAACTCGAAAAAAATTTCATCGACAGACGCATGAAGCAGATGGCCATTGAAGGAGTTGTATTCAAAACAAAAGTTAATGTTGGAAAAGATATCTCCGCCAAAGAATTAATTGACACACACGACGCCGTAATATTAGCCGGGGGTTCCGAGCGGCCGCGCGATATTTCTGTTCCCGGAAGAGATTTGAAAGGCATTCACTTTGCTATGGAGTATTTAACTCTTCAAAATAAATTAAATGCCGGCGATAACATTACGCACGTTATCAGCGCTAAAGACAAGGATGTAATTGTTCTTGGCGGCGGCGATACGGGTTCGGATTGCGTTGGAACTGCTAACCGGCAGGGCGCAAAATCAATTACTCAAATAGAATTACTTCCGCAACCGCCGGCAGAAAGGCCGGAATTTACTCCCTGGCCGTACTGGCCGATGATACTCCGCACTTCATCAAGTCATGAAGAAGGCGCAGAAAGAAAATGGAGTATCAACACAAAAGAATTTATAGGTAACGATAAAGGCGAAGTATCCGGATTGAAATGTATTCAAATAATATTTGAAGGCGGAAAAATAGTTGATGTGCCGGGAACCGAATTTGAATTGAAAGCGGATTTGGTTTTAATTGCAGC
>JAKAHQ010000135.1 GCA_021814855.1 Bacteroidota bacterium
GTCGTATAAAATTACCGGCTTAGAGTGGCTCGGCGCCTCGGATAATCTTACGTTACGATGTATTATCGTCTGAAAAACTTTTTCTCCAAAATATTTTTTTACCTCATCAACTACCTGGTGAGATAATCTTAATCTTGTATCGAACATTGTTAACAGAACGCCCTCAATTTCCAATTCGCTGTTAAAATTTTTCTTTACAATGTTAATTGTATTTAATAGCTGTCCAAGTCCTTCAAGAGCAAAGTACTCGCATTGAACGGGAATGAGTACTGAATTTGCGCATGTCAACGCATTGAGGGTTAACAATCCCAGCGATGGAGGACAGTCAATGAAGATGTAGTCGTACTTCTCGTCTATAGTGTTAATTGCCTTTTTAAGAAGGTATTCCCGTTCAGTCATCGAAACCATTTCGACTTCCGCGCCAACCAGATCAATTGTTGACGGAAGTATATCCAAAAAAGGCATGTAACTGTTTACGATGCAGCTCTCGGCATTTTCTATTCCTATTAAAGTTTGATAAACCGAAAGCGGTGAATTTTCAATTCCGATTCCCGATGTAGAGTTAGACTGCGGATCTATGTCAATCAATAATGTTTTATACTCTGCAGCCGCAACAGATGCAGAAAGATTAATAGCTGTGGTAGTTTTACCAACGCCGCCCTTTTGATTTGCAATTACAATTTTTCTTGCCATAAAGATAAGTGTACCGCATTTAGAATAATTTATAAATCAATTTCCTGGCCGAACGAAAGCACCAGGCACTTTTTATTCAAAGACTCAACTTTTTTCTTGAAGAGATTCGGATCGGCCGTAATTACCGGGAACGTGTTATAATGCATTGGTATTGCTGTCCTCGGATTAGCGAGCTCGACTGCTTTGACCGCATCGTCAATTCCCATTGTAAAATTATCGCCTATTGGTAAAAGCATGTAATCAATTGGATTCATTTCGCCGATTAATTTAAAATCGTAAAAAAGCCCGGTATCCCCGGTGTGATAAAGGTTGATTCCATCGCTGGAAATAATTACGCCGGCCGGTTCTCCGCCGTAAAAATTATCCGGAGTTAAAGAGCCATGATGAGCTATCGTAAATTTAACCCTGCCGAAATCAAAATTGTATGAACCGCCGATATGCATATTGTGAGCTTTATAACCCTTCGAGATGCAATAATTTGCGAGTTCGTTAACACATATAAACGTGGAGCCGCATCTTTTTGCAATTGTAAAAGCATCGCCAAGATGATCGCCGTGAGCATGAGTAAGAATTATGTACTCAGCGCTAACACCACCGGATTTTACAGGCGAAGTGGGATTGTTATCCAAAAACGGGTCTATTAATATTCTTATGCCTGAACTTGTAGTAACCTGAAAAGCCGAGTGTGAAAAATATCTAAGCTTCATTTTCAAACCTCACTTTCATACCAAAAGTTTATTGATTTCTTTATCGGAAATAAATTTAATCAATTCCAGCTTAATATTTTGTCTGGCAGCATTTTTTTCAACCGAAATCTTTTCGTAGAAATATTCCGGCACATTTTGATTAATCTCTTCGGCGGTAGCTTTAATTTTAATCTCAAGAACATCAAGGTCTCTTGCCGTGCCTATCAAATCCTGCATATCCTTTGCCTGGTTGTAAACATGTTTGAACGACTTGGGTGAAAGACAATCGTAAAATATTTCAAGAACATACCTGAATTTCCGGAAAGCAATTCTTAACTCATGTAAATTTTCGGTCGACTCATTTTTGAAATACTTATCTATTTGCCGCATTATTTTTGTAACACGCTCATTTAAAATAATATGTGCGCTGTCTTCCAGCCGTAACTTCTTATTCAGTTTGTCAATCTTGAATTTTTTCTTAAAAGACATGTGTTATTGTAAGTTTAATTTTAGACCTTCGATTCCTTTTTGCGATTAAGAATTTTGAAGAGCGACCCTCTTTGTTTTTCTTTAGAATGCTTTAAAGAATTAGACAGATAATTTCTCAGTCCTTCGCGTGAAAGACCGGTTTTTATTTCTCCGTTTTCGGCTATTGATATTCCGCCTGTTTCCTCGGAGACTATAACGCTGATAACATCCGCCTGTTCGGAAATTCCCAAACCCGCGCGATGCCTCATTCCAAAAGGCCTTCCGAATTTTGATGTCTCTACAGATAGCGGCAGCGTGCAACGCGCCGCCTCTATAATGTCTCCCTTGATAATAACGGCGCCGTCATGCAAAGGTGAATTCGGAAAAAATATAGAGCGCAATAAACTCTTGGAAACTTTTGCGTCGATTGGTTCGCCGGTTTCTACAATACCGCGTATGCCCACGGATTTTACAATAACTATTAGCGCGCCGTGCTGCTGCTGCGCTAATTCAAAAGCCGCATCCGTAATTATATCCGCGATGTTTGAATCATCGCTTTTAATGAATACCCTGATGATTGGGTTTTTGCCAAGCAATACAAGAAACCTTCTTATTTCAGGCTGGAATAAAATTACGAATGCAATTACCCAAATATCTGAGATTAATTTTAGTAGCCATCCAAGCACTTTAAAGTTGGAAGCCTGGGTAAGAAACGAAAGCACGAGGATGATTATCAATCCGTAAAATATCTGTGCGGCTATGGTTCCTCGTATTACGGTATAGATTTTGTAAAATATAAACGTAACGAGCAGTACGTCGAGAAGGTCTAGAAAATTAAAAGTTAGGAAACCGATTCTGAATATTTCAAACATCACTCAATTGTTCCGGGTTATCGATAAAACTATTTACTTTAGATGCAAAGATAGCTTGTTTTACATTATGAGTTCTTATAAATCTGGCGCCGTTTTTAACAGCCAAAGTTTCCGCAGCTAAAGTCGGATTATCTCTTTCGTTAATTCCAAGGTTGAACGCTTTACCGATAAATGATTTCCTCGATAAGCCGATCATGAGAGGCATACCGATACCCTTGAATTCATTTAGTCGTTTAATTATTTCGTAATTATCTCCAACGCGTTTACCAAATCCAATTCCTGGATCCACTATAATATCTTTTATGCCGTGTTTCTTTGCGACATCGACTTTTGTTTTTATAAAATCATAGACTTCGGAAACCACATCATCATAGAAAGGATTGTCCTGCATTGTTTGCGGATTGCCTTTCATATGCATTAGTATTACAGCCGCGTTATATTCTTTTACAACGTCGGGCATTTTAAAATCATTTTCAAAAGAACTGATATCATTCACAATTTTAGCACCGGCTTTAAGCGCTTTGGCGGCTACATCCGATTTCATCGTATCTACGGAAATTAGAGCTTCGGGTTTGCTTCGAAGAATTTCTTCAACAACAGGCAACACTCTTTTCAATTCTTCATCAACACTTACCGGTTCGGCTCCGGGTCTGGTAGATTCTCCGCCGATATCGAGAATATTAGCCCCGTTCTTCAGCAACTCAAGACCGTGAGCAACGGCATCTTTTGTATCGAAGTAATTTCCTCCGTCGGAAAATGAATCCGGAGTGACATTTAAAATTCCTACTACATAGGCCTTATCAAGGTTGAAATTCTTACCGTTTAGATTAACGACTTTCGAGTCATATTCGGTAACATTCTTTACAGTTCTTGAAACTTTTTGTCCGCAGTCTTCATCTCCTATTGCAATTATTTCTTTGGCTAACTCCTTAAATACCGTGTAGGAACCGAGCGATAGAAGATCTGAAAATTTATCTCCCCTCTTTCCGGTTGTATAGCAAATTTCTTTATTGGAGAGAATTATTCTTTTGATCTTTTGGGATAATTTGTAATCGACGTTACGAATCTCGAGCGCCAATAAATCTTTTTCGTAAAGGTCCCTGTAGATATTGTACTTGGAGCTAAAACGTTTGAATACATTCTGATAAAAAATATCAATTAATTGAACCGTCAATCTCTACCTCGCAACCGGATAGTTGAACGAATAATTCAAATATACAATAACAAAATAAAAAAATGATTGGGAATGAAAAAGAATGACTTTATTCTTTAAGACACCGCATTTTTAAATTCGACTGTGGCTGCCGTGATGTTATCCTTGCTAAAAATCGAACTTCCTATTACAAATGCATTGCATCCGGCCGAAGAAATGTCTTTAACGTTTTCAGTAGTTATGCCGCCGTCAACTTGGATAAGAAAGTTAGCTTTATCTCTTTCCCGCAGATCGGCAAGGTCTTTAATCTTCTTTAAAGAATTTGGAATGAATTTTTGACCGCCGAAACCCGGATTGACCGACATTATTAGAACCAGGTCCAGGATATTTAATACTTCCGATAACATACTAACCGGCGTAGAAGGATTTATGGCAACGCCTGCCTTCAATCCAAGTTCATGTATTCGGTTAATCGTCCTATCAAGATGAATTACTTCTTCTTGATGAACAGTTATTCTATTCGCTCCCGCTTTTATAAAATCTTCTAAAAGATTGTCGGGGTCTTTGATCATTAAATGTACATCAATTGGCAGCCGGGTAATTTTTCTAACGGCTTTTACAACTATTGGTCCGAATGTCAGGTTCGGCACAAACTTGCCGTCCATAATATCGCAATGGATCCAGTCCGCGCCACCAAGTTCGGCAGATCGAATTTGCTGGGCAAGAATTGAGAAATCTGCGGCAAGAATTGAAGGAGCTATTATTTTATCGCAAATCATTTGCCGTCTCCGGGCTTGCTTAGCACAACATTAACGCTGTCACCGGAATCAATTAGAGCGTTCTCACTTGGTTGTTGATCAACAACTGTATTGGGAAGTAAAGTAGGCGAACTGATAAACGTTTTCGTTCCGACTTTAAGCGAGTTGGCTCTAAGAATCTCTTCCGCGTCAATTAGCGATCTACCTAAAATATTCGGCACGCGTATCATACCTACTTTTGGGCCGATGCTTACTTTTAAATTCACAGTAGAGCCGGCAGGTATTTCTTTGCCCTCAAAATATTGCTGTTCTACAATAGTATTGGAAGGAAATTCCGATTCAACCGAATCCACCTTACCAATCTTCAGTCCCATTTTTTCTAAAGATACCTGTGCATCTCTAAGTGTTTTACTGACTAAAGACGGCATTGTGAGAAGTGGTTCACCGCCGCTTATTGTGAGATAAATCCGCCGGTTAATTTTAACAATTGTTCCTGCCGATGGCTTTTGAAAAATAACCTGGTCTCTTTGATATTTTTGGTCGAACCTTGAAGTCTGTACTATCGGATTAAAACCGGCATCTTCCAAAATTTTGACAGCTACGTCTTTGTTCTTACCAACCACATCGGGTATCTGTTCTTCTTTACCGCTTACGTAAATCGGCATTATTATATCGTCAAGTACAACGAGGAACGCAATAATTCCAATTACGGCGATAAGAAGAAGTTTCCAAATTTTTTTAGATGGCTTTTTCATACTGAAATATATTAAACCGGACGGTTATGACAAAATTTGGCGGCGGTTTTTCAACCGAAGAAGAATTTTGCTTATAGTTTATATTTTTAATTAATTTATCAAGCAAATCCAATTTTGTATAACAACATTTAGGTAGTGATGAAAACCGCAATATGTATTTTTGAAGACGATAAATACTCAAATTTTTTGCCGCTGGTTTATACCCGTCCTGTTTATGATCTTCGATGTGGAATTCTAACTCTTAGAGAAAAAATAATCCGCCACTTCCCTTCCTCCAAGATTATACTTCATACCAGAAATTAT
>JAKAHQ010000136.1 GCA_021814855.1 Bacteroidota bacterium
ATATTTAAACGATGCCGATAAAAAAACTCTGCAAAATCTTTTTGCCAATGGGGGAACCGTTACTACCGATGCCCAAATACAATTGTTCGCTATTGCAATAAGTCCCAGCGAAAAGTTCGGCGCTGTTGCATTCTCTATCAGCGATGTTATCTCATCCAATCTTACATTTCCCAAAGGAATAGTTGATCTAGGTTTAGAGGGCAATCTTCCGAACCGCGTTTACAACTTTAACGATACAAAACTGAAATCGTGGTGGCTGAGAAAATATTCAATTTCTTACGCGAGAAATTTAAATTTTTTTCCGGCGTTTAAAAACGTTTCGTTCGGCGCTTCTTTTAATATAATCAACGGCTACGCTTACGTCGGGTTGGATCATGTAAATACCGAGTTGCAGACCGGTTCGGGAAATGTTATCACCGGCAAAGGAGATTTTCTTGCGCACTCGGCGTTCTCGCCGGATTTTAATGTTAAGTATAATTTTGATTCTACTTATCAGAAAAAAGATGCTAACTTTTCGCTGTTCCCAAAACCTGCCGGAACAGGCTTGGGAATTGATTTGGGTCTGAGCTTAGAGCTTAATGATGTATGGTCGTTCGGCATAGCGGTTACAGACATAGGGAGCGTTAATTGGAATAACAATGTGGCGGAGTATTCCTCGAACCAGCCGATTTATTTGGATGACCTTTCGAGTAAGTCTCAAAGGGATTCGTTGGAAAAAGCGCTGACCGGTAAAGACAGCGGAAAATACATTAAAGAAATTTCAACCCCGCTCGCAACGGCGTTTCGGTTCGGAGCGGCTTGCCGGTTAGATCGGTTAATGGATGGAAATTTTCCGGGCAGAATGCTTCTCGCGTTCGACTACAATCAAGGGTTTAATGAGCAGCCGACAAATTCAACCAAACCGAGATTTTCACTTGGCGCCGATTGGGTTCTTGGAGTGTTTGCTTTTCGAACAGGTTTTTCGTTCGGAGGATTCGACAAGTTTAACTGGGGATTAGGCGTCGGATTCGATTTTAAAATTCTTGAACTTAATTTTGGTACATCCGATATGCAATCCGCTGTCTCTCCAAACTCCGCAAAACGAATTACGGTTGGAATGGATTCAAGATGGAAATTTTAATTGGTGAAAAGTTGCCCCTGATCGGTTGTCGGTATCACCAACTATCCGGTCACCTATCAGCATTTGTTGTTAAGTTCGAGAGAAAGTAGTTTTTTTTTCCGCCAAAGTCCGCCGCCGTAACCGCCAAGGTTTCCATTTTTATTAACAACTCGATGGCAGGGAATAACGATGGCTATCCTGTTCAAACCGTTTGCGTGTCCTACCGCTCTCTGGCCGTTGGGGACATCAACTTTATTTGCGAGCGCCTCGTAGGAAAGAGTTTTTCCGTACGGAATTTTTAAAAGCTCATTCCATACTTTTTGCTGGAAGGAACTTCCAGGGTAGAGGATAGGCACGGAAAAATTTTCAAGCTTGCCTTCAAAATATTTTTCCAGTTCGTTCTTCAATTGAATAATGTATTTGTTTTCGCCAGGAACAATCGAACACTTAAAATATTTTCGCAGCGTGGCAAATTGAGCGTCCAGCATTCTTCGATCCGAAAATTCGAGCAGGCAAATCCCTTTGCTGTTAGCTGCTGCAATCAATGGTCCCATCGGACTTTCAATCAAGCTCGTAACAATATAATCTTCCGTTTTGCTCTTGCCCGGCGGAGTTCCAAACGTTTTTGAAAATGCTTCACGGAAGCCGCTGTGTGATTCGTATCCGTGTCCTAATGCTACATCGTCAAGTTCTTTTCCCTCCCGGATTTTTTCGAATGAAATTCCGAGCCGTCTTCCTCTGCAATATGCCTGGAAAGTCATGCCGTAATTCTTTAAGAAGTATCTCCGGGCGCGTGCCGGGTCAATTTTAATCGATCGTAAAAATGAATCGTTATACCGAGCTGTAGGATTTTCATCGATCAACAGCAGCAACTTTGCAACCCATTCTGGGGGTGTGCCGCTTATTTCCATCGGTCTGCATCTTTTGCAAGGACGGTAGCCGGCAAAAACAGCTTCCTTAGCAGAGGAAAAATATTCTACGTTTTTGGGAAGAGGTTTTCTTGCCGAACAGGAAGGGCGGCAGAAAATACCAGTGCTTCTAACAGCTAGAAAAAATATTCCGTCATAAGATGAATCGCTTTTTAAATATGCCTGCTGCATCTCCGGCACTGAAGGCAAAGCGTGTAGTTCTACAGTTGCTTCCATAATAATCCTTTCAAAAAATCGCGGAAGCAAAATATAATTCGTTGGCAATTACGTCCACCGAAAAATGAACATGGATGTGAAATAGTTTAAATAGAATCGATAAATTTTGAAATCATCGGATTCAACTGGTCGAACTCGATCAGGAACGCGTCGTGTCCGTGCGGCGAGCTTATCTCAAAATATTCCGATCCGGGAATTAAAGAAGCGATTTCTTTTTGCTCGCCGGCGGGATATAAAACGTCGGTATCAATTCCAACGCATAAAGTTTTTGCTTCTATGCCGCCGAGAGTTTCTTTTAATGAAGAGCGGTTCCTCGTTACATCATGAAGATCCATTGCGTTTGCAATGTAAAGATATGTGTTGGCGTCGAAGCGATTAACCAGCTTGTCTCCCTGGTAGCGCAAATAACTTTCGATTTGGAAAAACGGTTTATCGTTCAAGGCAGATGAAGACTTCGCAATCTCTCTCCCGAATTTTTGCGCAAAACTCGGATTGCTGCGATACGAAATCATTGCGAGCATACGCGCGGTAGATAAACCATTGTGCGGCTGTTCGGTGTAATCGCCGTTATTCCACGCGGGGTCATCCATTATGGCTTTGCGGCACACTTCATTAAATCCTATTGCCCAGGCCGAATGTTGAGCCGAAGTTGCTATGGGAATAATGCTTTCAACAAAATCGGGATACATCAATGCCCATTCGAGAGCCTGCATTCCGCCGAGCGATCCGCCGCTGATAGTTTTTAATTTTTTTACGCCGACGTGATTAAGAAGTTTGTATTGAAGATTTACCATGTCGCGCACGGTCATTTGCGGAAAGCTCAAGCCGTACTTTTTGCCGGTGGCGGGGTTTATGGAAACCGGGCCACTTGTTCCGTAACAGCTGCCGAGAAAATTGGAACAGACAATAAAATATTTTGTCGGGTCGAATGCTTTGCCGCTGCCTACAACGCCGTCCCACCAGCCGACGGTGTTTGAATTTTTGTGATCGATCCCTTTGACGTCGTAATTATAATCTGCGGCATGTGCGTCCCCCGTTAAAGCGTGGCAAATTAAAATTGCGTTTGTGCCGTCGGCGTTCAGCTCGCCGTAGGTTTCGTATGCTACGTCTACGGAAGAAATTTCTTTACCCGATTCAAAAACAAATTTTTCGTAGAAGGTGATTTTTTTTGTGTCAGCGTGTCTATCCAAAATATTTTTCCGTTTAGGTGTTAGAGACAAAAGAATAAAATGAATTTCGATTCTTACGTTTCAAATGTATTACATTTTTGAAAAACTTAGTTATAAAAGATTGTTGGGCGAACAAGGGTTTTGTTCGCCCATTTAAATCCTGGAATTGAAATTAACTTTTCGCCAAGGCGTTTTCAAAATCTTCTATAATATCATCAATATGTTCAATACCCGGAGAAACACGGATTAGCCCGGCTGTAGCTCCGGCTTCGGCTCTTTCAGATTCCGAGAGTTGACTGTGTGTTGTTGACGCGGGATGAATTACAAGAGTCTTTGCATCGCCAACATTTGCCAGCAGACTTGACAGTTTAACATTGTTGATAAAAGATTTGCCCGCTTCGTATCCGCCCTTTAATTCAAAAGTTAATATACCGCCGAACAAATCTTTTCTAAAAAACTTTTTTACAGTTTGATGATCAGGGTGATCTTCCAAACCAGGATATATGACAGATGAAACCTTCGGATGTTTTTTAAGCCACTTAGCAAGCGATAAACTATTTTGGCAGTGACGCTCAACGCGGAGAGAAAGAGTCTCCAATCCCTGAAGGAATAAAAAAGAATTAAACGGGCTGACCGAGGCGCCGATATCGCGGAGCTGCTCTACACGCGCGCGAATGATGAACGCAATATTTCCGAAAGGTCCGCCGTCTCCGAATACTTCCCAGAAATTTAATCCGTGATAAGACGGGCTTGGGGTAGTGAACAACGGAAACTTTCCGTTGCCCCAGTTGAATTTGCCGGAGTCGATAATAACTCCGCCGATTGATGTACCGTGCCCGCCGATCCATTTTGTCGCCGATTCTACAATGATATCCGCGCCGTGCTCAATTGGTCTAACAATGTAACCGCCCGCGCCGAATGTGTTGTCTACGATTAAAGGAATGTTGTACTTGTGAGCGAGGTCCGCAAATTTTTTAATATCGGGAACGTTCAAACCCGGGTTGCCAATCGATTCGATGTAAAGTGCTTTTGTTTTTGAATCGATTGAAGCTTCGTAATCTTCCGCTTTATTGCTCGTTACAAATTTTACATTGATGCCTAAACGCGGTAATGTAACCTTGAATTGATTGTATGTGCCGCCGTAAAGGTAGCTTGTCGAAACAATGTTGTCCCCGGCTTCCGCAATTGTCGTTAGAGTAAGAAACTGGGCGGCATGACCCGATGAAGTTGCAAGAGCCGCAGCGCCGCCTTCAAGTGCGGCAACACGTTCTTCAAATACGGCAGTTGTAGGGTTCATAATTCTTGTATAGATATTTCCAAATTCTTTTAGACCGAATAGATTCGCCGCGTGGTCCGCATTGTCAAAGTTGTATGATGTAGTTTGATAGATAGGTACCGCGCGTGATTTTGTAGTCGGGTCCGGCGTTTGCCCGGCATGAAGCTGTAAGGTTTCGAACCGGTATTTCTTTTTTGATGCGTCGCTCATTGTACTGCTCCTTTCGTGATGTATAAAATTAAAAAGCCCTTCTTTTTGTGAAGGGCTTCGTTATAACTAATTCTTTTTTATTAAACGAGTCCCTTCAAGGCGTACAACACCACATGCACATAATCATTGCCATATGGTTTAATACCGAAGTTGAATAGTTTGCAGTGCCTTCAAAATAAAAATTTTTGTTCATAATGTTCATATTCGTTCGAGATATAAAAAAAGCCCTTCGTGTTTTCGAAGGGCTTTCTAAAATTAATTTGGAAGAAGATTAGCCCTTCGTACAAAATAGCATCATCATACACATCCAGTTCATTGCGATGATATTTTTTCCGAAAAGTTTCATCTGTGATTTCTCTTTTTACATGGTTAAATAACTTGTGGCAAATGTATGCCAAAATAGGTGCCGTGTCAAGAATATTTTTGTATTGCTCAGAAATATTAAAGCAAATTGCTCGCTAGTTCGGCTAACTCCGATCTCTCGCCTTTCTCAAGATTAACGTGCGCGTACAATTTTTGACCTTTAAAGTGTTCTATCAGATACGAAAGTCCGTTGGACTGAGCGTCGAGATACGGATGATCGATCTGGTAGATGTCGCCTGTCAAAACAATTTTGGCTCCCTCGCCCGCGCGCGTAATAATTGTTTTTATTTCGTGCGGCGTAAGGTTCTGCGCTTCATCAACTATAAAAAAAATCCTCTGTAAGCTTCTGCCGCGTATGTAGGAAAGCGGCTCGATAACAAGCTTTTCATCCTTTGTCATGTTTGAAATTAATTGACTCTGTTTATC
>JAKAHQ010000137.1 GCA_021814855.1 Bacteroidota bacterium
CCATCCCGTGTGGCCGAAGAAGTTGGCGACGAACATCACGGCGATCGCGAAACCCATCGGGCCGAAATAGCCCCGGGAAACCACGGCTATCCAAGCCGAAGGGAGGGAGACGGCGAAGGCGAGAAGCTAAATCTTAAAAAATATTTTACGGAAGACAGCGAATTGTATTTTCGTCAATCTCCGCAGGATAAGTTGGAATTTGTCGAAGCGCTTCAGCAAAAAGACAAAAAAGTTTTAATGATTGGCGACGGTCTTAACGACGCCGGCGCGCTTAAGCAGAGCGATGTCGGGATTTCTATTTCCGATAATACAAACAACTTTTCGCCGGCATGCGAAGGTATATTGGATTCTTCCTCATTTCATCGATTGAAAGATTTTATAACATTTTCTAAAACGGGCAACAAAATTATTATAGCAAGTTTTATATTGTCGTTGATTTATAACGCGATCGGCTTAAGTTTTGCTTTCCGCGGTTTGTTATCTCCCCTTGTTGCCGCTGTTCTCATGCCGGTCAGTTCGATATCTGTTGTTGTGTTTACAACTTTGGCAACTACCCTCATTGCAAAGAAAAGAGGTTTGATCTAATGTCGGTGGTTATTCTTTTAGTCGGCGCAAGTCTGCTTGTTGCAGGCGGATTTTTAGCAGCGTATTTGTGGGCTGTCAAAAGCGGTCAATACGACGATAAGTATACCCCGTCGGTTAGAATTTTATTCGATGAAAGAAAAACAGAAAACAGAAGTGAGGTGATAGAAGATGGAAATAAGAAAAAAGAAAACAAGGAATCATAAAAATCTAACTTCTATCTACTAACTCCTATCTTCTAAAAAAAAATTTTACAAATAATCCAAGGAGTTCTCTTCATGCAGGTAGAGAAATTCAGTTACGATAATCAAATCGTTAAGCAGTTTATAATTGCGACAGTTGTATTCGGAATTGTCGGAATGCTTGTCGGTTTAATTATAGCAGTGCAGCTCTACGTACCGGATCTTAATCTGGGAATTCAATATACAACCTTCGGACGCATCAGGCCGCTTCATACAAACGCGGTTATATTTGCGTTTGTCGGCAACATGATATTTGCCGGAGTATATTATTCGCTTCAGCGTGTCTGCAAAGCGAGAATGTGGAACGACCGTTTAAGTCAATTTCATTTTTGGGGCTGGCAGTTAATTATTCTGCTCGCAGCCGTTACTCTTCCGATGGGATTAACTACGAGCAAGGAATACGCCGAACTTGAATGGCCGATAGATATAATGATTGCCGTTGTCTGGGTAGCGTTCGGAATTAATATGTTCGGCACAATTATAAAGCGCCGAGAAAAACACATGTATGTTGCGGTCTGGTTTTACATCGCAACTTTTGTTACCGTTACTGTGCTTCATGTGGTAAATTCAATCGAGCTTCCGGTTTCATTCACAAAAAGTTATCCCGTCTATGCGGGCGTTCAAGACGCTCTTGTTCAATGGTGGTACGGACATAATGCGGTTGCGTTCTTTCTTACAACACCGTATTTGGGATTGATGTATTACTTCCTTCCCAAAGCGGCAAACAGACCGGTTTATTCATACCGTCTATCAATACTTCATTTTTGGGCATTGATATTCATTTATATTTGGGCCGGGCCGCATCATCTTCTTTACTCCGCGCTGCCGGATTGGGCACAATCTCTCGGAACTGTTTTTTCAATCATGTTAATCGCTCCTTCCTGGGGAGGAATGTTGAACGGTCTTCTTACACTGCGCGGCGCGTGGGACCGAGTGCGCGACAATCCGATTTTAAAATTCATGGTTGTTGCCGTTACTGCTTACGGCATGGCAACATTTGAAGGGCCGATGCTTTCTCTTAAAAACGTTAACGCCATTGCTCATTATACGGATTGGATAATTGCGCACGTTCACGTTGGAGCTTTGGGATGGAACGGAATGCTTACATTCGGAATTTTATACTGGATGGTTCCCAAAATGTGGAAGACAGAGCTCTATTCCAAAAAATTAGCTACCGTACATTTCTGGGCAGCCACTTTGGGAATTGTTTTCTATGTGATACCCATGTATTGGTCGGGAATTACCCAATCATTAATGTGGAAGCAATTCACTCCGCTTGGAGTTCTTCTATATCCAAACTTTTTGGAAACCACGCTTCAAATTATTCCAATGTATATGATCCGGTCAATCGGCGGATTGCTTTATTTCTCGGGCATGTTCATGATGGTTTACAATTTGGTTAAGACTGCCAAGCAAGGAACATTCGTAAAGAACGAAGACGCCGAAGCAGTTCCTTTTGATAAAGAAGAAGATAAACTAAGGCGCGGAATGATTCACAGGTGGCTGGAAAAGAGACCTGTTAAATTTGCCCTTCTATCTACGGTTGCAATATTGATCGGCGGATTGGTGGAAATGGTTCCCACTTTTTTAATTAAATCCAACATACCGACAATAGCAAGCGTTAAACCTTATACACCCCTTGAACTTCAAGGAAGGGATATCTACATAAGGGAAGGATGCGTTTCGTGCCACTCGCAGATGATTCGTCCTTTTAGATCGGAGACCGAACGATACGGTGAATATTCCAAAGCGGGAGAATTTGTTTACGATCATCCTTTCTTATGGGGTTCGAAAAGAACCGGCCCCGACCTTGCCCGCGAAGGCGGAAAGTATTCCAACCTATGGCATTACCTGCATCTTGAGGATCCGCGACAAATGTCGCCTGGTTCAATAATGCCTCGTTATCCTTGGCTCTTCGCGCAAACGCTGGATACTTCCACAACCGAAGCAAAAATAAATGCTATGAGAATGCTCGGTGTTCCTTACGAAAAAGGTTATGAGAAATTCGCAAACCGAGAATTGCAAAATCAAGCAAACGCGATCGCGGACGACTTAATGAAAAACGGCGCTCCGGCGGAACCGGATAAAGATATTATAGCGCTGATTGCTTACTTGCAGAGATTAGGCACGGATATAAAAGTAAACCAGGCAGCAATAAAGTAGAAGGCAAAAATGTTTTCGGATCATTTAACTAAAATAGACGGTATTGAAATATTCCCGATAATCTCGCTGATTCTTTTCTTCTCATTATTTGTAATCGCGGTTGTTTGGGTAGTGAAGCTTGATAAAAAATATTTACATCGAATGGAAAATCTTCCGCTCGATTCTAACTTAGACAATAAAAACAATTCAGAGATAAATAATGAAATCCAGGAATAAATCTTTTTGGTTGATTTCGTTCTTCCTTTTGACAATGACATTTAATACGCCCTTGCTGGCTATACCGGAAGGAGGTTACGATCTTGATGCGATTATGAAAGTTATGACGATTGTAACCGTTATTTTCATTGCCTTCCTTCTTTGGCTTGCAATTGTTTATTCGGAAAGAAATGACAACAACGGCAGTTTTTTTCTCAATCCGTTAATCGCTTTCAAAAGGTATATGATGCGGGCTACACCGATTGAGAAGGAACAGGAAATTCTTCTCGACCATGACTACGACGGCATACGTGAACTCGACAACAAAATTCCGCCGTGGTTTAATTTTCTTTTTTACGGAACAATTCTTTTCGGAATAATTTATATGCTGGTCTTTCATGTCTTCGGCAACGGACAGGTAGAAGCAAACGAGTACAAACAGGAGATGCAGCAGGCCGCAATGGAAAGACAAATACTTATTAAAACGGGCGCGTTCCTTAATGAAGAAACCGTAACGCTCTTAACCGACGCTGCAGCGCTGAACGAAGGCAAGGAAATCTTTAAGAAAAATTGTATCGCATGTCACGGACAAAATGCCGAGGGTATTGTCGGTCCCAACTTGACCGATGACTATTGGATTCACGGCGGAGGAATAAAAAATATTTTCAAGACGATTAAATACGGCGTGCCGGCAAAAGGAATGATTAGCTGGCAAACCCAGCTTGACCCTAAGAAAATTCAGGATGTTGCGAGCTACGTGATTTCGCTTCACGGAACTAATCCGCCTAACGCAAAACCGCCTCAGGGAACAAAATGGGAAGAATCTAAAACCGATTCCGTTAAAACTGTGCAAATGTAAAATGGAAACTCAAACTATACAAAAAGAAGAAGCGTTTCGAGATTCGCTGGCTACGGTTACCAAGGAAGGAAAACGAATCTGGATTTTTCCCAAAAAGCCGTCAGGTAAATTTTATAACGCCAGAACTATTGTAAGCATTTTGTTAATTGCTTTTTTAGTAATAGCACCGTTTATAAAAATTAAAGGTCACCCGTTCATTATTCTAAATGTTCTCGAAAGGAAATTTATAATATTCGGTATTCCCTTCGGTCCGCACGATATGTTTTTGTTCGCTCTTACAATGATTGCGTTAATAGTTTCAATCTTTCTTTTCACCGTTGTTTACGGAAGAATATTCTGCGGCTGGGTTTGTCCACAAACAATTTTTATGGAAATGGTATTCCGTAAGATCGAATATTTTATTGAAGGCAACGCAAGAAAGCAAAAAGAGCTAAACGTATCGCCATGGACGGCAAAGAAATTTTTCAAGAAGTCAACCAAGCAGATTATTTTTTACGGACTCTCATTCATAATCGCGAATGTATTTTTATCTTATATAATCGGAGTAGATAAGCTTTACCAGTACATCAAAGATACCCCGGCAGAACATTCCGCTACATTTATCGCAATCGTAATTTTTTCGGGAGTATTTTATTTCGTCTTTGCGTTTTTCAGAGAGCAGGCATGTACAATGGTCTGCCCGTATGGAAGGCTTCAAGGCGTGATGCTCGATCAGAACTCGATTGTAATTCATTACGATTATAAACGCGGTGAGCCCCGCGGCAAGGTTAGAAAAGACTCCGACCAAAAATTAGGCGACTGCATCGACTGCCGCCTTTGTGTTGATGTTTGTCCAACCGGAATTGATATACGCAACGGAACGCAACTCGAATGCGTTAATTGTACCGCGTGCATCGACGAGTGCGATAATGTGATGGGAAAAATAAACAGGCCCAAAGGATTAATCCGTTACGCCTCCAAGAACGGAATTGAAACAGGCCGGCAGTCAATCTTCAAGCCGCGGGCGGTTGGTTACACAGTAGTGCTTATAATGCTGACAGGCTTGATTACTTTTTTATTATTCACCCGTTCACAGGTCGATATGAGTATTTTAAGAACACCCGGATTGCTTTTCCAGGAACAGCCCGGCAATAAGATCAGTAATCTTTACGATATAAAAATTGTGAACAAAACTTTCGATCGGCTTCCCATATCAATTTCTCTTGAAAATATTCCCGGGGAAATAAAACTTATCGGCAGCGATTTGAACGTCGGCCCCCAGGAAGTTGCCGAAGGAAAATTCTTCGTGATTCTGGCCAAATCCGAAATCAAACAATTAAAAACTAATCTGAAGATCGACGTGAAATCGGACGGAAAACTTTTAAATGTAATTCAGACTTCATTTTTAGGAAGGGTTAACTAATGAAAAAATTATCATGGGGTACCAACATTGCAATTGTATATACATTGTTCGCCCTCGGCATCATTGACAAGCTCACACCGGAGTCCCTCACGCGAAAGAGAATCATCGCCGGCACTGGAACCATCGATGACAACGTTAACATCGGTGCGATCGGTGGAATC
>JAKAHQ010000138.1 GCA_021814855.1 Bacteroidota bacterium
TTACGCCCGCTAATATATTTGTGTTCAGCGGATGGGTAAACAACAATTTGTCTTTCACAAAAAAAACATTCGTCTGAGTTCCTTCCGTGATAATGCCGCTGCGGTGCCAAATTATTTCAAACAGTTCCTTTGCAGCAGCTCTTTTCTTAGATAGTATGTTTGGAATAAGAGCTATAGTTTTGATATCGCACCGTTGCCAGCGGATATCTTTCTCGAGATCAACCTTTACCCCATTAAGCATATCATTAGTCTTGATCGGGAATTTTTCAACGTAAATAAAAAAAGTCGGCTTTATGTCGTTATCGGGAATATGTCTGCGGGGGAATTGAATGCCGCGAGTAATTTGTAAATACGTTATTGCCGGTTTATCCTTCAATCCGTTTTTGTTTATCAACTCGTACAAAATATTTTCAAGGTTGGATAAGTCAGGCGCCGGAATTTCCATTTCCCTCAAACTGTACTTTAATCTATTTATATGTGCTTCGTACTTGAAAAATTTTTGAGGGTAATAACGTATTACTTCATAGACTCCGTCGCCGAATTGAAATCCGCGGTCGAAGGGCGAGAGTTGTACATTGGAGAGTTCGATAACCTCTCCGTTGTAATATATCAACATGTTTGTGCTGTCTTAATATGTTATAAATGAAAGTCCATTTGGATCGAGGGAATAATAATCCACTCGCCAAAACTTTTCAACGATAATACTTCCTTTAAGATTTTTACGCTTCCTACAAATCTCATCTTATCGTTAAACTCGTAAGTTAAACCGGGGCAAATGCTTAAAAATCCGCATGTTATTTCCGAACGTAAATCAGTCGTAATCACCCTTGTTCCGAAAAGTGTATAATCAATATAATGCTCGCGAGGTTCAAAGTTGAGAAGTTTTTGAGTAAAATAATTTAGAGATAGAAAATAATTAACCGGCTCCTCTTCGTTTGAAGAATTAAGAGTAAAAGAAAAGAACGGATTCAAATTTGTTGTGTTGCCACGATCATGAAACATGAATAAATCCTCAACCGTGTGTCCGTCGGTTGTTGTTTTTGTCTGCACAATTGTTACGGCGTCATAAAAATATTTTTGGAACGACATGCCGACATCAAACCGTGCCGCCGGATTTTTACCCTGGCTGTAAATTCCAATACCGAAATTACCGCCTATTAAATCTCCGTTGCCATAATTGGAATATTGAATTCCGCCGAATACAGCAAAATTATTTGATGCCGCGGCGTCTATATCTACACCGGCGACAACGGCAGGCAACCTCCATTCTAAATTGCTCTCAGGAGTTCTATAATATGTTTTGTCCGGAAGCCCGATTGTGTTTTGATACCTGTCTTCAATGCTGGAATCGATGTACTTTAAAGTGTTAAACATAAATTTAGGCGAGACCGTAATATCTCCCGCTATTTTATTTATAGTCACGTGAGTCGGAGGAAGAGTAATTGGTGCGTCAACTTTTACGTCTCCCAAATATAAAGTCTGCTGAACGGTAGTAGTAGAACAGCCGTAAAACAAAATGCCAATTATCAAAACGCTAAAAATAAATTTACTCATTGCGCCCTCGTAAAAATTTACAAAACTGCTTTTCAACCAACGAATAGTTCCCACCAATTATGTAATTCTTTAGTGTAGCTTCCTCTCATTAACAACAAATGGTTTCCGAGCGGGTTGGTTAACAAATCTTCCGGTTTAGCCGAGCCGTGAAGTTTAACATTTACTTGCGTTCGGCAGAGATTTTCTTCGTTGCCCGATTCCAAAATTTCACCATTCGAGATCCATATTTTCTCCAATCCTTTTCCGCCGAGACGAAGCAATGTTACTTTACCTTTTGAGAACTCTCCCTGTATGCCTACTCCTAAACCGGATTCAAAATGAGAGCGCAGTTTATACGTCTGCACCATATTCAACGGTGTTGTACAATGGGCTAACCAAAGCGAGTTGTTTTGTTCGTTAATCTGCGCGGGATTTGCCATCCAGATTGATTGATCCGTCATTAGATTAGCCCAAATCATTCCGAGCGTTGAAACAAGGTCACCTTCGCAGCCGGCAATTATTCCATCATCATTCAATTTTGCAAGCGCAAAACATCCCGTCGTTTTAAGATCGGTTACAAGATCAAAACATCTTACCGTAACCGCGGATAAATTATATTTCCCGACAAGTTTATTTATTGCCGCATAGACTCTAACGGTTTGTTTAATTTCTTTTTTAGTCGGTTCTTTTGTTTCGGCGGCCCTCATAGTAAACCCGGAAAGACTTTCATCTATTTCTTCATCTTTGACTTCGTCAATAAGAATTTCAAGTTCCTTCATATCGATTGATATAACGTCAGGGCCCCAAACTTTTTTAATTATCGAGGGATCCGGCATACTCGCAACCAGCCAGTCCGATGGTTTTCCGATTAACCCGATTCTTGTTTTTCTCAGCTTATTATAAATTGAAAGATGTTTTATCGCCAGTTCAAGATCTTCTATATAATCTTTGTCTGGTTTCTCGCCAAGGTAGATAATTTTTCCCCTCACATCTTCATTCTTTAATCTGGCAAATATTTCCAACGCTGCCGGCAACGAGTTGTTACCGGAATGCGCGAGCAGATAGAATGGTTTGAAACTATTTTGTTGATCGGCTTTCTTCCACAAATCAAGAATCTTGTTTTCCGTACCACCGTTCATCACAACAATAAATACCGGAAGGACGCTCTCATCGTTAAAATCTTGTATTGCTTCGCCGCCGTAATTTTTTAAAAACGCTTCATACTCATCGATCAGCTTTTTGTTGGAAACTTGATCAAGATCATTGGTAACGCTGATAAATTTGAACCTTGCGTTCAATTGAGAGGTCATGCTGCCTCCTGCGTTTAAGATAAAATGTTCAGATGCCGTAATATTTTTTCAGCTTCAATAACTTCCTGCAGCGGAATCATTAATTTTATTTCGTTGATAATATGCCCGTCGTACTCGCCTGAAGCGTTAAACAATGTATAATCCGATCCGCCGAGATGCAGCGGACTGGCTTTTCTAGAAAATACGAGCGGGTGAAGGTTGGATTGTTCCAGACATGTTTTTAAATATTCAAGTTGAGCGAAATCGGCCGAGCCGTAAATTCTTATCATTCCCTCGTAGATCTCGTATTCGCTGAGCTCGTTGCACAAAAAAATTCTGTCGTTAACAAAAAAACCGCAGTCTTTGCAATACGGCTGGCAGCAAATTACGCACGCGCCTGCTGCACCGGCTTCTTTATGGTTGATGCACTTTGCATCTTCTACAAACAGCGATCCGCACTCAGGACAAAAATCATCGTCGGCATTTACCATGCCCGAACATCGAGAGCATTCCAGTTCATTTTCATTCATAAGATTTTACGGCTCACAATTATCTCATGAATAACATAGATAGATTCTTGCTATAGGGCAATAAAAAAATTATTGGATGGCCAAAAGCTTTTTCTATCCGAGATAATTTCTCTCTTTTAGCCACTCCAACGAATCGCTAATAAACGGCTGTCGCGCTTCAATCATCCAAACCGATTCAGGAGAATATTCTTTTAATAAGTCCAAAACTTCGCCGACATTTATTGTGCCCTCCCAAAGTCCCCAGTGATCGTCAAATATTCCGCCGTTATTGTGAACATGAACATACTTTATTCTGCGCCCCAAAGTTGTAATCCATTCTTTGTGAGTCTTGGATGAATTCGCGTTTACGTGGCCGATATCCAAGCAAGAGCTTACGGCTTCTCTTTGCAGCGACTCATTTATTTTATCGAGCAGTTCTAAAATTGTTGAGGGATCGTCTTCGTAAACATTTTCGATATGTATTTCTATTGAATCATTTTTATCGGAAAGAAAGTTTGTCCAGAATTTCACCGAGTTATTTATCCATTCTTCATGCGGGTAGGTCTTGGGAATAAATCCGGTATGAAGAATAAGATGCTGCACATTAATCACGGCGGCCAGTCGATAAGCTGTATCAAATCTTTGACGCGTGACTTCAGCAATCAATTTATCCCTACTTGCCGGAACCATTTCCGAGAAAGGCCCATGAAATCCTCTCAGCGGAATATTTTTAATCTTTTCGCTAAATTCTTTTGCGAGAAATTGTTTATCGTCTAAAAAATCCGGCGATGTAAATTCCTGTACTTCAATACCTACATTGTACTTTATGGCAATAGGTAAAAGCTCGTCCAGTTTTGCGCAGTCCGAAATTGAAATTTTCACTTAAGAATTGTCTCCAGGCAAATCATAAATCGTAAAATAAATTTAAAGAGAAAGATGCCATTCAACAAGCTCTGCATTTGACTGCGAGATAATAAAAAAGGCCGAACAGAGATAAGAACGGCCTACAAACGCTGGGGCAAAATTTATTATTGCGAATTATTTTTCCGGTGAAATTTTAAGCCGGTTTTGCGAACCAAGTTTTTGCGATGCCTTGTTCATCTCCCGTATTTCGGCAGTACTTGTGGGGTGGCCAATAGCATCAAGGTTTTTGTGAATTGAAAGATATTCCTCCTTCGATACGTTATTATGCCAATGCCCGGTCAGCATTCCAACGCCAGTTATCGAGATAAATATTAGAACAACACCGAAAGCAATTATTTTCTTCGACACTTTATTCCCGCCGAAAACATTCTTTACATCGAGCGTATCGGCAACAGGACAAGCATCAACGCAGCTTAAGCAGCTTGTACATTCGTCGGATTGAACAGTAATTACTTTATCCACTTTTATGAAAGATGGGCATGCTTTTGCGCATAATCCGCAATCGATACAGCTCGTTGGATTTCTTTTAATCTTGTTCGGGCTTAAGAATCCGATTAATCCTAACAACGCGCCATAAGGGCAAAGATACCTGCACCAAAAACTTCTTATAAAAATTGAAAGGATGAATAGCACGCCGATAACAATTAAGCTGAACTTAGAGATGTGAGCAAAGAAGTACCACATTTTAATATCAGCGGAAATATTGTAAGGGCCGCCAAGAAAATAAGCCAGCGAAGTTTCTGTCATTGAAAAAACCGCAAAGACAAAAAATGTAAGCAATAAGTATTTCAACATCCGAAGCGGATAATCAATATACTTATGAAGTTTTATTCTCTTCTTGAAAAGTTTTTTCCAAATTTTTTCCCCAAAATCTCCTACAAGTTCCGAAAGAAAACCAACCGGGCACATCCAGCTGCAAAATGATTTTCCGAACACAAACGACATTCCTACTATCGTAGTAAAAATAAAAAATCCTGCCGGGTGAACATCATGAATGTGGCCGGTGCGGAAAAAGTAAATTACACTCATCATCGCGCTGATCGGAAGAAATCCTTCGGCGCCGGGAGGCCGTTGATGAAAGGCGGTCGCCCCGTTTGATTCTAAATATGTTATGAACTGATAAAACTCTATCCCAATCCAAAGGCATAATAAAACAAAAGCAGATTGTACGGCAAACCTGATTTTCTGGATTGGCTTGTCCGTATTTTTAATATACTTGCGGCTCATTTTAAAATCTTTCTTTTCTTCTACGAGAACGAACTAAACAGCAATTTGCAAATTCTTTTTTATATCGCTATTTTAATATCAGAAAAATAAATCTGATTATCAAGATAAAAAAT